>JBKKAF010000129.1:0-3040 GCA_046714775.1 Xanthobacteraceae bacterium
CCCACCGCCCCGCTCCGCAAAACAAAAAACCCGTCCCCAGCGTTCCCCCCCCCCCCCCCGCCGGGGGCGGCCCGCGGCCGGCGGCAGCGGCCGGCCCTTGCGCAATTTAGCAGCCTGCAAGGTTAACGCTCTGCTAACGCGGGCTTATTACGGTCGGCGAACGGGAAACAATCGGCAGCGTGGGACCGTCGCCATGGGGAAATCACCCGAATTTGCTGGGTTGCACGGGCTGCTCGCACTCAGCGAGCGCGACGGCGTCGATATCCGGCCGACCCTGCTGCTGGTGCTGACCGATCAGTTTTTACAGAGCGTCTCGCACACACCGGATGAAGAACGGCACTATACCGAATTCGCTTTGCGGCTGATCGAAGAGGTCGACACGACCACCCGCGCGGCGCTTGCCAAACGGCTGGCGGCCTCTCCGCGGGCGCCGCGTGCGGTCCTCGACCGTCTGCGGCGCGAGGCGGGCGAGCCGCCGGAGGAGTTGACGCCGTTGCCGTTCGAAAGTCGGCAAAGAATTTTCGGCCGTCCCGACCAGCCTGATATTCCGGTCCGAGGGAGCCGCCCGGTCGCCGAAAAACCGACACGACAGGCGGAAGCGGCGGAACTGTGCGAACTGTTCTTCGCCGCCGGAGCGCCGGAGCGGCGGCTGATCCTGATGAATCTCGACTATGCGGCAAGCGCGGCATTGCCGCTGCCCGCGACCTTGCAACGCGCGGACATATGGCGGCTGGAATCGGCGGCGCTGCAACACCAGACCGAGACGGTGGTGCGCGAGTTGCAGCGCGCGCTCGGGGTGTCCCAGGAGCAGGCACGCCGCATCATCAATGACGAATGGGGCGAGCCGATCGTGGTCGCCGCCAAGGCGATGAACCTGCCGGCCGACGTATTGCAGCGCATGTTGCTGTTCATGAATCCGGCTGTCGGACAATCGGTCGACCGGGTCTACGCGCTCGCCGCGCTCTATGGCGAAATCACGCTGGACGCAGCGCGCCGCATGGTTTCGATCTGGCGTGATGCCGACCAGGCCGAACCGCTCCAGATCCAACATGAGCCGACACCCTGGCGGCAGGCGGCCGAGAACGCGCGGCGGGCGCTGTCCGAGATACCCACGCGAGCGGCTCCGGCGCCGCGGCCGCGCGACGTCATCCGGACGCAAACATTCCCGCGTTGACTTTCAGGACAGCGCTTAATCCGCCAGTTGATCGATAAAATGCCGGCCGGCGCGATCTTCCACCTCGACGATCCAGATGTCGGGATCGAAGCGGATTTCGCGCACCAGGCGCTCTTCAACCTTGGCCTCGGCGACCGGCTGCGGACCGGACTGACGGCTGAACATACGGTCGGATGGGTGAGCCTCGTCAAAGCTCGCTTGCGCCGCCGGCCCGAACAGTTCGGCGGTCCCGTCCAGCCGGTTCAGCTTGATGAAAATGGCGCCGGCCTCCTCCGCGCCCCGCCGCCGCACCGCGGCAAAGGCCCCTTCGCCATGACAGCGGCGCACATAGGCCGCCACCCAGATCGCCGATTTCAGCCGCATGCCATACCGTCTGCCCGCGAATGCCGGGCGCTAGGGATCATGCTGGAAGCGGGACCCTACTCCAACGGCCGGCCGGTCAAGGCGGCCAGCTCGCGGGCCAGGCGATCGGAGACCTGGCGAGTGACCGGCAGCTTGCGGTCACGCTCGAATTTTTCGATCGCGGCCTGCGTCTCGGCATCGAGCAGACCTGTCGGCCTGATCTGTCCGTAGCCGTATTCGGTGAGCGCGCGCTGCACCGCCATCACCCGCTTGGACGCCGCCGGGCGTTCGGCGGGCGCATCGGCACGTACCGGCGTTACGCGGGCGGTGGGCGCCGGCAGGGCACCGGCCTTCTTGGCGCTCGATCGCATGATGGCGCGCACCAGCGCCTCGTTCGGCTCGGCACTCGGTTTGAGGCCAGCCGCCTGCTCGAAGTCGCGGATCGCCGCATCGGTCTTCGGTCCATAGAGGCCGTCGACCGATCCGTCATAGAAGCCGCGGCGCGTCAGCTCGCGCTGAATGTCGGTAATGATCTCGCCATTGGAGCGGACCGGCGCCGGTTGTTCGGTGCCGGCGGTATGGTCGGACGGCCGCGCCCGCGGCAGAGCTGCCACAGGCGTGTTCTTGGCGTCGCCGGCGGGCGCGATCAGCGCTGCGCTCTTGAATAGCGGCGCCGGGTGCGGACCGGCTTGCAGAAACAGCGCGTTGATCAGGATGGCGCCGGTGGCAAAGGCCGCCACGATAAAGCCGACCGCGTCGCGCCGGCCCCACTGCAAGGCTTGCAACAGGAACAGGCCGGAGCGGCCGCGATCCTCGAAATCGTCATCGGCCGGGCTCGCCGCCCGGCCGGCACGGACGGATTTGCTACGCACTGATCTTCACCGGAATGTCTGACGCCTGTTCGGCGGGACGCACGTTGCGATGGCCGATCGGAGATACCGCGCCGCGCTTGCCGGCGCTTTCGCAATCGGCCGGCAGGCGGACGGTGACGCAAGTGCCCTCCCCCAACCGGCTTTCGATCGTCGTGCCGCCGCCATGCAAGGCCAGCAGCCCCTTGACGATCGACAGACCGAGGCCGGTGCCGCCGTTGCGCCGGTCGTGGGAGGCGCGCGCCTGGAAGAACGGATCGCCGATGCGCGGCAGATCGTCGGCATCGATGCCGACGCCGGTGTCCTCAACCGTGATCACCAGGCGCCCGGCCTCCGCTTTGGCGCGCACCGTGATCTTGCCGCCGCGGTCGGTGAACTTGATTGCGTTGGACAGAAGGTTGAGCATGATCTGATGCAGCGCGCGCTTGTCCGCCAACACTTCGGGCAGACTGTCCGCGACAATCCTGACCAGCTCGATACCGGCCTCACGCGCCTTGAACACCAGCAGATCGCAGCAGTCGTCGATCACCTGCTTGGGAGCGAAGGGCTCAGGCGTAATTTCAAAATTTCCGGTCTCAATCTTCGACATATCGAGAATGCCGTTCACCACGGACAACAGATGATGGCCGGAATCGTTGATCAGGTTGGCGTATTC
>JBKKAF010000130.1:0-52311 GCA_046714775.1 Xanthobacteraceae bacterium
TCGAATTCTTGAAGATGGAGACGTAATGGTTCGCCGCTGCTTCGGCCTCGGTATCGAACCACAAGCAGGGCATGATCTTTTGCGTGGAAATTGGCATTGATGTTTCCTTTTTACTCAGACCGTCAGCTCATGGCCGCTACATAGTCGGCGAGGCGAGATAGTGTCTGCACCGCGCCCTTGTCGGCGCCGTATTCCTTGATGACCCGGTCGCGCTCAGCCGCCGACGGGAACACCGCGTGCAAGGTGAGGCGGGTCCTGTTGCGGCCCAGATCCTCGAACGTGACAGTGCTGCGGAACTGCACGGGCTCGACATCTTCACCGCCGCCATGGTGGTAGACCAGCCGTTCCGGTTTCACGATCTCGTCATAGGTAATGCGATTGTCATAATCCTGGCCGTCCGGTCCGTGCATGACAAACAGCCAGACGCCGCCCGGGCGGAAATCCATGGAATGGGTCGTGGTGGTGAATCCGTTCGGGCCCCACCATTGCGCCAGATGCTTGGGATCGCTCCATACCGCGAAGACGAGGTCGCGCGGCGCGTCGAGCACGCGCATGGCGATGATCGATTTCGGGTCGTGCTCCAGATCGATGCTACTTCCTCCGGCCACGCTTCTTCTCCTTGGCTTGCAGTTCGCGCAGATAATCGTCCAGGCGGTCGAGGCGCTCTTCCCAGAGCTGCCGATAACGTTCGAGCCAGTCGTCCACGCCTTTCAGGGCATTCGGCTGGATCCGGCAGGGCCGCCACTGCGCCTCCCGCCCGCGCGCGATCAGGCCGGCACGCTCCAGCACCTTGAGATGCTTGGAGACGGCAGGGAGGCTCATTTTATAGGGCTCGGCCAGTTCGCCGACCGTGGCCTCGCCGAGGGCCAAGCGGGCAAGGATTCCGCGCCGGGTCGGATCGGCAAGAGCGGCAAAAGTAGCGCTGAGGTGGTCGGCCATTTTATTATACCGTTCGGTTAAATAACCGATCGGTTTAATACGCCCGCTCCGGCCGCCTGTCAACGTCCATCCGCTTCACGAGTCGCTGTCCGTCCGGCTTGCGGGTAGAGGAAGGCCCGAAAACTCTTGATCCCGCCCGCTTCCCCTGCCACATGCCCCCCATGAACAAGCCAATCAGCGCGGCGGAAATCGATGCCGCAGCATCGCCGCTTGCGGCGGAAGTCCAGCGCCGGCGCACCTTCGCCATCATCTCCCACCCGGACGCGGGCAAGACCACGCTCACGGAAAAGCTGCTGCTGTTCGGCGGCGCTATACAGCTTGCGGGCCAGGTGAAGGCCAAGCGCGACCGGCGCTCCACGCGATCCGACTGGATGGCGATCGAGCGCGAACGCGGCATCTCGGTCGCCACCTCGGTGATGACCTTCGAATACGACGGCCGGATCTTCAACCTGCTCGACACGCCGGGCCACGAGGACTTTTCGGAAGATACCTATCGCACGCTCACCGCCGTCGATTCCGCCGTCATGGTGATCGACGCCGCCAAGGGCATCGAGGCGCGTACCCGCAAGCTGTTCGAGGTCTGCCGTCTTCGCGACATCCCGATCCTCACCTTTATCAACAAGATGGACCGGGAAAGCCGCGATCCCTTCCACCTGCTCGACGAGATCGAGAAGACCTTGGCGCTCGACACCGCCCCGATGACCTGGCCGTTGGGGCAGGGGCGCGATTTCGTCGGCACCTATGACATGGCCACGGGCAAATCGCGGCTGTTGGATGCCGATGGCAAGACCGGCGACTTGCGCGACATGTCGTTCGGGGATATCGCCGCGCTCAATCCTACTTTCGACCCCCCGACGCTGGCCGACGAGTTATCGCTGGTTCAGGAAGCCTGTGGCGAATTCGATCTCCAGTCTTTCCGCGAAGGCCATCTCACGCCGGTGTTCTTCGGCTCCGCGCTGAAGAATTTCGGGGTCAAGGATTTGCTCGATGCGATTGCGGCCCATGCGCCGCCGCCGCGCTCGCAAACGGCGAATTCCAGGAAGGTCGAAGCCGACGAGCCGAAGATGAGCGCCTTCGTTTTCAAGATCCAGGCGAACATGGACCCGAACCACCGCGACCGCATCGCCTTCGCGCGCTTGTGTTCCGGCAAGCTCACGCGCGGCATGAAAGTCAAACAGGTGCGCACCGGAAAGCCGATGACGCTGAGCACGCCGCACTTTTTCTTCGCCCAGGATCGCGCGCTCGCGGACGAGGCTTATGCCGGCGACGTGGTCGGCATCCCCAATCACGGCACGTTGCGCATCGGCGACACGCTGACCGAGGGCGAAAACATGACCTTTATCGGCGTGCCGAGCTTCGCGCCGGAAATCCTGCGCCGCACGCGCTTGATGGATGCCATGAAAGCGAAAAAGCTGAAACAGGCGTTGCAGGAGCTGGCGGAGGAAGGCGTGGTACAGGTGTTTCGCCCCCTCGACGGCTCACCAGCTCTCGTTGGCGTCGTCGGCCCGTTGCAGCTCGACGTGCTGAAGGTACGGCTTTCCGACGAATACGGCCTGCCGGTCGATTTCGAGCCGGCTGAATTCCAGATGGCGCGCTGGATCGCCTCCGAGGATCGCAAGAAGCTCGATGGATTCGTGAGCGCACAAGGAGCGAGCATCGCGGAGGATTTGGATGGCGATCTGGTCTATCTCGCCAAGAACCAGTTCTATCTCGACTACACCCGCGAGCGCGCCCCAGGCATTGCCTTTGCCGATATCAAAGACGTAAAGAATAAAGGCGCCGCGTGATCCAATCTCACTCCTCATGCTGAGGAGCCGCCGTAGGCGGCGTCTCGAAGCATGTGGCCTCATCCTTCGAGACGTGCATCGCAGCCAAGTGTACGCAGGCTGCGCCTGCTATGGCGCTCCTCAGGATGAGGAGAAAGGTTAGCGGGGATTCCGCGGCAGCGCGTTGTGGATGTCGGTTGCGGCGATTGCGGCTTGGCCGGTCGCCACGCTGAGCTGATGCAGATCGAGCGTCACGTCGCCGATGGCATAAAGTTCGGGCACCGTGGTGCGCTGCTTGTCGTCGACGATCAGGCAGCCCACGTCGTTGGCGCGCGCGCCATGCTCGAGCGCGAGATCGGAGCGCACGCGCGCGCCCATCGCGGGATAGAGCACCTCCACATTGAGTTTCTGTCCGTCCGGCATCAGCGCGGTGATGGTGTCGCCTTCCACCAGCAGATCGATCACCGGCGCCTGCGGCGCCGCGATGCCGGCTTGTTGCAGATCGCGGCGTATGTCGTTGGGTAGTTTCTCGCTGTCGAGGGCGAAGATCATCACCTGGCGCGTATAGCTACGCAGAAACAGCGCCTTTTTGGCCGCTTGCGCGAGCGGGCCGATCACCCCGATGCGCTTGTCCATGGCCTCGTAGCCATCGCAGATCGGACAGAACCGCACCCCGCCGCGATAGATGAATTCGCGCAGGCTGGGCAGCTGCGGCTTCTCGTCGACAATGCCGGTCGCGAGGATCACGCGGTGCGCACGCAACTCCTGCTGTCGCAGCCGTGCCGCAAATGAACCGTCCGGCAATCGTTGTAGGGCATCGACGCGTGCGCGGCGGATTGTCGTGCCGAAGGTCTCTGCCTGGTCGCGTAACGCTTTCAACAAATCCGGTCCGGAGATTCCCTTGAACCCGGGATAGTTGTGGCTTTCCGGAATGAGAGCCGCGCGGCTGTCGCCGTCATCGACCAGCACGATGTTGCGGCGGAAGCGCGAAAGGTAGATCGCAGCGGTCAGCCCGGCGGGGCCGCCACCGATGATCAGGCAGTCGGCAATGGGTGGATCGGCCATGGATTGTCCTGAGAAGCAGATTGTCCTGAGAAGCGGATTGTTCTGAGAAGCGCTTGGGGATAACGGTTCGGCGCGCCTCAGGTTCAAAAGATCAAGACGGCCTTGCTAGGACTTGATTTTGCGCGTGTCGTCGCCAAAGCCAGATGTGCTAAGGAGCCCCCATGGGCCTTGCGATCATGATCCTCGGGCTTGCCTTGCTGCTCGGCGGCCATGCCTTCGTCACCCGCCGCGAGGCGCGGGCGGAGCTGGTCGCGCGCATCGGGGAGGGGCCGTATAAGGCGCTGTTCTCGCTGGTGGCGGTCGTAGGCCTCCTGCTGATCGGCTTCGGCTTTGCGCGCTATCGGGCGGCCGGCTACATCCAGTTCTGGTATCCGCCGGCCTGGACGCGCCATGTCAACAACGCGCTGATGTGGCCTGCCGTGGTCTGCATCGTCGCCGCCTATATTCCCGGCGACATCAAGCGCATCCTCAAGCATCCGATGCTGGTGGGCGTGAAGCTGTGGGCGCTCGCGCATCTGATCGCCAATGGCGATCTCGGCTCCATCATCCTGTTTGGCTCGGTGCTGGCCTGGGCGGTATATGACCGCATCACGCTCAAATATCGCTGCGATCCGGCGGCGCCGGCGTTCCCCACCGGCGGCCACGGCAACGACATCATCGCCGTGGTGATAGGCACGCTGATCTACGTCGCGCTCGGCTTCCTTTTCCATCCCTATGTCATCGGCCTACCCGCGTTCGCAGGGAGATAACGTGTCCGCACAAGACGAGATCAAACGGCTGACCGCGCCCGACATCCGCGCCCGCAAGAACGGCGAGCCGATCGTGTGCCTGACCTCGTATCATGCGCATACCGCGCGCATCGTCGATCGCTATTGCGACGTGATCCTGGTCGGCGACTCGCTCGGCATGGTAATGCACGGTTTCGAGACCACGGTGCCGGTCACGCTCGACATGATGATCCTGCAGGGGCACGCGGTGATACGCGGCTCCCGCCACGCGCTCGTGGTCGTCGACATGCCGTTCGGCACCTATGAGCAATCGAAGGAACAGGCCTTCGCATCCTGCGCGCGGGTGTTGAAGGAGACTGGCTGTGGCGCGATCAAGCTCGAAGGCGGGACGCGCATGGCCGAGACCATTGCGTTTCTGGTCGAGCGCGGCGTTCCGGTAATGGGTCATGTCGGACTGACGCCGCAGTCGATCAACACCATCGGCTCGTTCCGCGCGCAGGGCCGCGACCAGGCTGACTGGGCACCGATCGAAGCCGATGCCAAGGCGGTGGCGCAAGCGGGCGCGTTCGCGGTGGTGGTGGAGGCGGTGGCGGAGCCGCTCGGCCGCCGCATCACCGAGCAGGTGACGATCCCGACCATCGGCATCGGGGCGAGCCCGGCCTGCGACGGCCAAATCCTGGTGCTCGAGGACATGCTCGGCCTGTCGCCGCGGGTGCCGAAATTCGTCAAACGTTTCGGCGAGCTCGGACCCGGCATCGAGGCTGCGGTGAAGGCCTATGCCGAGGAGGTGCGAGGGCGCGTCTTTCCCGGCCCCGAGCACGTTTACCCGATGCGAACCAAAGGCAGGTAAACCAGCTTTTTGAGGCACTTAACGATGGGCGTGGGGAGCCTTTGCCTTAGCCCCGCCACATCATTAGGTTACGCCGCGAACGGGTGGCACCGGGTCGGTGGTTGAGGCGGGAAATTCGTGTCCGATATCTTTCATGAAGTCGATGAGGAAGTGCGCCGCGAACAGCTGAAGAAGCTGTGGGAGCGCTATCAATACGTTGTCATCGCCGCGGTGGTTTTGATCCTGGTCGGAATCTCTGCCTGGCGCGGCTACGAATGGTGGGAAGCCAAAAGAGCAGGCGAGACCGGCGCCGCCTTCGAAGCGGCGGTCACGCTGAGCGAAGCCGGCAAACGCGCCGAGGCGGCGGAAGCATTCGCTAAGATCGCCGCCGAGGGATCGTCCGGCTATCGCGCCCTTGCGCGCCTGCGCGAAGCCGCCGAACTGGCGGAGCAGGATCCCAAGGCCGCTATTGCGGCTTACGAGAAGATCGCCGCCGACCGGACGGTCGGGCCGGTGCTACAGGACCTCGCGGCATTGCGCGCCGGCCAGCTGCTGGTCGACAGCGTTTCCTACGAAGAACTGCGCCAACGGCTCGAGCCGTTGACGGCGTCGGGGCGGCCGTTCCGCCACAACGCGCGTGAATTGCTCGCGCTCTCCGCATGGCGCTCCGGCGACGCTGCCGCCGCCAAGCGCTGGTCCGACATGGTCATCGCGGATGCCGAGACGCCGGCCTCGTTGCGCGGCCGGATCGAAATGCTGGTGGCACTGATGGCCGCCGGTAAACAAGGTTGAGTAAGGAGCGGAGCATGAATCATTTCGCTCGTGTCGCTCTCGTCGCATCGACGCTGTCGCTTGCCTTGGGCGGTTGCACCAATTTCGATCCGACGGATCTGATGCCGGATTGGTTCAACAGCAAGAAGCGGCTGCCCGGCGATCGCGCCCCGGTCTTCCCCGATGGCGTGCCGGGCGTGTCGCAAGGCGTACCGCCGGAATTGATGAAGGGCAACCAGCAGACGCCGGGCGCCGAACAATCCGCCGATCTGGCAGCGCAACCGGCCGTGATCCCGGCCGAGCAGCCGAAGCCAAAGGCGAAACCGAAACCGAAGCCGAAACCGAAAACCGCCGCCAAGCGGCCGGCGCAGGAAGGCACGCCGACCTCCGTCACCGTACGGCCGAGCGGGCAAAGCGCACCGCAGCCGCAGCCGCAGGGGCAGCCGCCGGCGCCCGCGCAGGGGCCCGGACCGGTGCAATGGCCGGATCCTCCGCCGCTGCGCTGATTGCGCTTTCGGCTACGCCGCGCCATAGAGCGGCATCGTAACCCCCCGGCCACCCGTCATGAGTTTCACGGTCGCCATCGTCGGACGGCCGAATGTCGGCAAGTCGACGCTATTCAATCGTCTGGTCGGGAAGCGGCTGGCTCTGGTCGACGACCGCCCAGGTGTCACCCGCGATCGCCGTTCCGGCCGCGCGCGGCTCGGCGATCTCGAGTTCACCGTGATCGACACCGCCGGCCTGGAAGATGCGGCGCCGGCCACTCTCACCGGCCGCATGCAGGCGCAGACCGAGGCGGCGCTGGCGGAAGCCGACGCGGTGTTCTTCGTCATCGATGCGCGTGCCGGGACCAACCCGGTCGATCGTGCCTTCGCCGATCTGGTGCGCCGCGCCGGCAAGCCGGCGATCGTGGTCGCCAACAAGAGCGAAGGCAAAGCGGCGGAGGCGGGCGCGCTGGAAGCCTATGCGCTCGGGCTCGGCGATCCGGTGGCGATTTCAGCCGAGCACAATGAGGGTTTCGCCGATCTCTATCAGGCGCTACGCGGCGCGCTGCCTGAACAGACCGCCGCGCCCGCCGACCAAGACGCGGATGGGAGCGCGCTAGACAGCGAGACCGCGCCGTTCCGGGTGGCGGTGATCGGCCGGCCCAATACCGGAAAATCCACTTTGGTGAACCGCCTGCTCGGGGAGGACCGCCTGTTGACCGGACCGGAAGCCGGCATCACCCGCGACGCCATCGCGGTCGATGTGACCTGGTACGGCGCGCGCTTTCGCATCCACGACACCGCGGGGCTGCGGCGCAAGGCCAAGATCGACGAGAAGCTGGAAAAACTCTCGGTCGCCGATGCGCTCAATGCGGTGCGTTTCGCCGAAGTGGTGATCCTGCTGATCGACGCCACGACGCCGTTCGAGGAGCAGGATCTGCGCCTCGCCGATCTGATCGAGCGCGAAGGCCGCGCTCTGGTGATCGGCATGAACAAATGGGATTTGAAGGAGAGCGAGCCGGGCGCGATCAAGAGATTGCGCGAGGAGGTCGACCGCCGGCTGCCGCAGATCAAAGGCGTGCCGATTGTCACCACTTCGGGCCTGACCGGCACGGGGCTCGACCGGCTGATGCAAGCGGTGATGGACGCGCACGCAGTCTGGAACCGGCGCGCGCCGACCAGCACGCTCAATCGCTGGCTCTCCGGTGTGACGTCGGCGCATCCGCCGCCGGCGGTGTCGGGCCGGCGCATCCGGCTCGATTACGTCACCCAGCCGAAGAGCCGCCCGCCGACCTTCGTGCTGTTCTGCAGCCGCGCCGAAGCGGTGCCCGACGCCTATAAGCGTTACCTGGTCAACAGCCTGCGCGAGACCTTCGATCTGCCGGGTACGCCGATCCGGCTGACGCTGCGGGAGAAGAAGAATCCATACGCGAATCGCAAGTCGCGACAGCGCTAGCGCCCCGAACGCTCACGCCGGCGCCTGCACGCTGAGCAGGCGGCCTTGCCGGTAGTCGTAGATTTTTCCGGTGTCCTGGAAATCCGGCAGGCAGAGCGCGACGATCTTTTCAGCCACCGTGTCGGCGGTTTTCAGCGTCATCGGGTCCTCGCCCGGCATCGCCTGGACGCGCATGCGCGTCCGTGTCGGTCCCGGGCTGAACAGGTTGACGCGCACCTTGGTCGACACGGTCTCCGCCGCATAGCTGCGCGCCAGTGCATCGAGCGCCGCCTTGGTCACCGCATAAGGTCCCCAATAGGCGCGCGCGCTGGTGGCGGCGCCCGAGGTCACGAACACCACGCGCCCGGCTTCCGACACTTTCAGTAACGGATCCATGCAACGGATCAGCTGCCAATTGGCGGTGAGGTTGACCGCGACCACCTCGTCCCAAACTTTGGGCTCCACATGGCCGAGCGGCGACAGCGGGCCGAGCAGGCCGGCATTGCCCACCATCACGTCGAGCCGCCGGTAGCGGTCGTGCAGCGCGGCGCCGAGACGCTCGATGCCGGCGGTGTCCCGCAGATCGAGCGGCACCAGGGTGGTCGAGCCGCCGATGCCGCGGATGGCGTCGTCCAATTCCTCCAGCCCGCCGGCGGTGCGCGCCACCGCGACGACGTGGGCGCCGGCGCGCGCCAGCGCCAGTGCGGTGGCATAGCCGATGCCGCGCGAGGCGCCGGTGACCAGCGCAATACGATCGGCGAGGGGAGCGGGCATGGATTATCTTTCCATCATTCCGGAAGCCGCGTAGCGGCTATCCGGAATCCATAGTCACGGTCTGTGATCATGGATTCCGGGCTCGCGCCTTCAGCGCGCCCCGGAATGACTAGCAAGGATCAACTCGCCTCCGCCAGCAGCGAGAGCTGGCGCGGCGAGGAGTCCTGCGCGGTCCGGTCGGTCAGCCCGGTCGGATACTCGCCGGTGAAGCAATGGTCGGTGAATTGCGGCCGCGCCGGATCGCGTCCCTCATAGCCCATCGCCCGGTAGATGCCGCCGACCGACAGGAAGGCGAGCGAGTCCGCTCCGATGAATTGCCGCATGCCTTCGAGGTCGTGGGTGGCGGCGAGCAGCTTGTCGCGCTCCGGCGTATCGATGCCGTAATAGTCGGGATGGGTGATCGGCGGCGAGGCAATGCGGAAATGCACTTCCGTGGCGCCGGCGTCGCGCATCATCTGCACGATCTTGACCGAGGTGGTGCCGCGCACGATGGAATCGTCGATCAGCACGATCCGCTTGCCGTTGACCACTGCGCGGTTGGCGCTGTGCTTGAGGCGAACGCCAAGCTGGCGGATGTGCTGGGTCGGCTCGATGAATGTGCGCCCGACATAGTGGTTACGGATGATGCCGAGTTCATAGGGAATGCCCGACGCCTGCGCATAGCCGATGGCCGCCGGGACGCCGGAATCCGGCACCGGAACGATCACGTCGGCGCTGGCCGGCGCCTCGCGCGCCAGTTCCCCACCCATAGTCTTGCGCACGTCGTAGACGTTGCGCCCGCCCACGATCGAATCCGGGCGCGCGAAATACACGTATTCGAAGATGCAGGGCCGCGGCGCCATCGGCGGGAACGGCTTGTGCGAATGTGCGCCGTCCTCATCGAACACCACGACCTCGCCGTTCTCGACGTCGCGCACGTATTTGGCGCCGATGATGTCGAGCGCGCAGGTCTCCGACGCGAGGATCGGGCAGCCGTCGAGCCGGCCGATCACCAGCGGCCGGATGCCAAGCGGATCGCGCGCGCCCACGAGCTTCTTGTTGGTCAGGCCGACAAAGGCATAGGCGCCTTCCAGCGCCCGTAATCCCTCGATGAAGCGGTCGATGAAGCGGTTGCGGCTGGCGCGCGCCACCAGATGCAGGATCACCTCGGTATCGGTGGTGGACTGCATCATGGCGCCGTCGCGCACCAACTGGCGGCGCAGCGTGAGCCCGTTGGTCAGGTTGCCGTTGTGCCCGATGGCGAAACCGCCGGCGTCGAGCTCGGCGAACAGCGGCTGCACGTTGCGCAGGATGGTTTCCCCGGTGGTCGAGTAGCGCACATGGCCGATGGCGGCCATCCCGGGCAGGCGGTCGATCACCTCGCGGCGGGAGAAGTTGTCGCCGACCAAGCCCATGCGCCGCTCGGAATGAAACCGGCTGCCGTCGAACGACACGATGCCGGCGGCTTCCTGGCCGCGATGCTGGAGCGCATGCAGACCGAGCGCGGTAATGGCCGCCGCGTCGGGATGCCCGAAAATTCCGAACACGCCGCATTCCTCGCGCAGCCGGTCGTCATCGACGTCAACGGGCCCGTGCTTGCTCGGCAGTCCGGTCATGTCGTTCATCGAGTTTCCTGCATCACCGTGTGGTCGCTCTGCCGTCGATCAGTTGCTGCATGCCGCGGCGGTCGGCGGGCCCGTAACCTGCGGTTTCGCCGGCGGGCGCGCCAAGATTGGAACGCTGGTCGGGCGGCGCCTCCGGCGCCGGCTCGCCCTCGTCGGTGCGCGGACGCCGCAACCGCCTCAAGATGGTGCTCTCGGGGTCATCCGGCAACATCGACATCAGCCAATCGCCGGTGCTTTGCAGCACCACTTTGGATTTGGCATTGGCCACCCAACTGGGCTGCGTGCGCGGCGGCACCAGCCAGGCGAAGAACAGGAATGCCACCACGACGATGATCAGGCCGCGGCCGAGCCCGAACACGAAACCAAGCGTACGGTCGAGTGCGCCGACGCGGCTGTCGAGCACCATGTCGGAGAACCGCACGGTGATGACCGATACCACCAGCAAGGTGACCAGGAAGGTGCCGGCGATCACTACGCCGGTCGCCACGATATCGTTGTTGAAATACGTCTTTGCGAACGGCAGCAGCCGCGAATAGCCGTACAGCGTCGCCAGCGCCGCGATCACCCAGGCGGCGATCGACAGGATTTCACGCATGAAGCCGCGGATCATCGCGAGCAGCGCCGAGACCAGCATGACGCCGAGCAGGATGACGTCGAGGAGCGTGATGGGCATGCTTTAAGTCCGGTCCTCTCGCGCGGGCGCCCGGTCGAATCGGCGTCGCTCGGGGCTCCTACCTGACCTGCCGCGCCGGGCGTCGGCAAGACCTCGGCAGGATTGCCTCAACTGATTAATTTTCCTGCCTTATTTGCTTGCTCGCGGCCGCCGGCAGACGGGTTTATCCCGCTGCCGCGGGCTGTATAGCGGGCCGGGGCGGGGCCGTCACCCGTCTTGTTGGCTGGGCAGGTTTGGCGCGGCGTCCGATTGCCGGGAAACGCCGTGACGGGCCACGTTGTGGATGTATTGGACCACCACAATTCGGCAGCGCACGGCGCGCCGAGGGCGTCGTCGTGCCTATTCGGCGGCGCGGTTTGGTGCGCGGGCGGATTTGGTGCCGCGCGCCGCGATGTCGGCGACCAGACTGGCGAGGTTGGCGACCGGCTGCAGCGTGAGGCCGGTCTCATAGGCGCCTTCGCCGCGCGCGGCCTCGGGCACGACCGCGCGGACAAAGCCGAGCTTGGCCGCTTCCTTCAGCCGGGCCGCCGCCTGCGCCACCGGACGTACCGCGCCGGACAGTGAAATCTCGCCGAAAAACACGCCGTCCGCCGGCAACGGTGCATTGGTGAGCGAAGAGATCAGCGCCGCGGCGGCGGCGAGGTCGGCCGCCGGTTCCTGGATGCGCAACCCGCCCGCCACGTTCAGATAGACGTCATGGCCCGACAGCCTTACCCCGCAATGGGCTTCCAGCACCGCCAGCACCATTGAAAGCCGGCTCTGGTCCCAGCCGACCACGGCGCGGCGCGGGGTGCCGAGGGAGGTGGGGGCGACCAACGCCTGGATTTCCACCAGCAACGGCCGGCTGCCCTCGATGCCGGCGAAGACCGCGGTGCCGGGACTGCCGAGGTCGCGCTCGGACAGGAACAGCTCCGAGGGATTGGCGACCTCGGCCAAGCCCGCGCCGGTCATTTCGAACACGCCGATCTCGTCGGTCGGGCCGAAGCGGTTCTTGACCGCGCGCAGGATACGGAACTGGTGCGAGCCTTCACCTTCAAACGACAGCACGGCATCGACCATGTGCTCGACCACGCGCGGGCCGGCGATCTGGCCGTCCTTGGTGACGTGGCCGACCAGGATGACGGCGGCGCCGCCGCGTTTGGCGAAGCGGATGAGCGCCTGGGCGCTGCCGCGCACCTGGGTGACGGTGCCGGGCGCCGAATCCACCCCATCAGTCCACATGGTCTGGATGGAGTCGATGATGACGAGGCGAGGGGGCGCGTGTTCGCCCAGCGTTGCAATAATGTCTTCAACCGAAGTCTCAGCCGCCAGCTCGACCTTGGCGCCGCTCAGGCCGAGCCTTTCCGCACGCAACCGGACCTGTGCGACGGCTTCTTCACCTGAAATGTAAACGGAGCGGTGGCCGGATTTGGCCAGCGCGGCCGCGACCTGGATCAGCAGGGTCGACTTGCCGATACCGGGATCGCCGCCCAGAAGCAGCACCGAACCGCGCACGAAACCACCGCCGGTGACGCGGTCGAACTCGGCTACGCCGGAGGCGAGCCGCGGCGCGTCCTGCGCTTCGCCCGCCAGCGGCTCCAGCGCGAACAGGCGCCCCTTGCGCGGCGCGCGTCCGGGAGTCGGTGGCCGGGTGGCGGCGGCGCCTTCCTCGGAGATGGTGTTCCACTCACCGCAGGCCTCGCACTTGCCCTGCCAGCGTCCATAGGCTGCGCCGCAATTCTGGCAGACAAAGCTTTCGGGGCGACGAGCCATGACCATTCGCGCCGTGCGCGTCTCCAAGTTTTCGCTGCTTCGCACGCCGACAGGAGTTAACTGCCCTTATAGATTCGGTGATGACGCCTGCCCAGGCTGGTCAACACCTCGTAGCCGATAGTGCCCAAGGCTGTGCCCAGCTCATCGACGCCGGTATCGCCGCCGATCAACGTGACCAGATCGCCACGGCGGACGGCGCTGTCGGACAGATCGCTGACGTCGAGCGCAAAAAGATCCATCGAGACGCGTCCGACAATGGGGCAGGGCTTGCCGCCGACGATCACCGTGGCCGCCGCCTTGCCCTTGCCGGCGCCGGCGGAACGCAGAAATCCGTCGCCATAGCCGACCGCGACAATGGCGAGCCGTGTGGTGCGCGGCGCGGTCCAGCTCGCGCCATAGCCCACCGTGTCGCCGCGTTTGACGCTGCGCACTTGCACGATGCGGCCCTTGAGTTCGACCACCGGACGCATGGGGTTTTTGCGGCCCGGAGTAGGATTGCCGCCGAACAGCGCGATGCCGGGACGCACCAGGTCGCAATGCACGGTGCCGCCGAGAAAGATGCCCGATGAATTGGCGAGCGACGACGACAGGCCGCGGAACATGATGCGGATGTCGCGAAACAATCGGATCTGGCGGTCATTCATCGGATGATCGGGCGTTTCGGCGCAGGCCAGATGACTCATCAGTAGCGTGAAGCCATGAGTTTCCGATTGCAGGCGCTGTGCCACGGCGGCGGCCTCATCCGTTGTGATGCCGAGCCGGTTCATGCCGGTATCGACCTGCAGGGCCGCGCCGCCGCGCCAATTCTTGGCCGCGACGAAACTGTCCCACTCGGCAAGTTCCGTGGTGCTGTTGATGACCGGGCGTAGGTTGGCATCGGCAAGCGCCGGACCGGTGTTCGGCAGCACGCCGTTGAGCACGTAGATCACTGCCGTCGGCGCAAGGGCGCGCACGCGGCGGCCTTCGGCGATGTCGGCGACGAAGAAGGTCCTGCACCCGGCCTTGGCCAGCGTCGTGGTAACCTGATCGATCCCGCAGCCATAGCCGTCGCTCTTGACCACGGCCGCGCATTCCACCGGCACGGTCATGCCGGCGAGTTTCTTCCAATTGGCCTCGATCGCAGACAGATCGATGGTCAGAACGCCACCGGCCTCGGCGGGGCCGGGCGCCGCCGCTTGCGCGGATTCTTGCACCGATTCTTGCACGGGCGCGTCTTGAACGGACATGGGGCCTGTTATGCCCGGCCTTGCCGTTATCGTCCACAAGGGACGTTTTGCGCCGAACCGCCACCTCACAAGCAGCTGCCGAGGTCACAAGCTAGTCATCGCCCCAGTTCAGACTTGACTTGGTTTTGCGGTCTTTCGACCTTGGTGCGTCGTCGCAATCGCCGTTCCGGGAGGCGAAAATGGGTAGTCGAAGGCTGGGTCGGGCGTTGGTCTTTCTTGGGATCCTCGCGATCACCGTCAGCATGGCGTGGTGGGCGTCCTACTACAATCAAGTCATCGGCTCGTTCGGGGAAAAGCCGCCGCTGACCCATGCCCTGTATTGCATCCTGTATACCACCGACGCATGCGCGCAGGCACAGGCTGCCGCAAAGCTGCCCGTCCAGTTTCCCTTTCCCCCGTACAACCCTTTGGCTGCGTGGTTTGCGATTGCAATTCTCGTCCTAGGCCTGGTTGTTGTTGCGCGCAGCGCGAGTAGCGAGCCCGCCCCGGTCACGCCGGCCGGCGAGCCGAAACTCTTCATTCCGAAGCTTGAACCGGTCTACGCCTGGACCCGCGATCTGTCCTGGCCGCTGATCCGCATCACACTGGGATTGAGCTTGTTTTATTTCGGCGCGGTGAAGGTGCTCTACTCCAGCATCCCCATCTTTGCCGCCGGTAGCATGGCGCGGCGCGGCCTCGAGCCTTCGGTGATCTTCGCCTACATCATCTTCTTCAACGAGGCGATCGGCTCTCTGCTGTTGGCGCTCGGCCTGTTTACCCGCTTCGTCGCCGCCTCGATCGCGATCGAGTTTTTCATGATCACTTTCTTCGCGCACTTTTCTTATGGGTTCGCCTGGAACAATGCGAGGGGCGGGTGGCTCTTTCCCTTGATGTTCGGAATTCTTGTTTTTGCCGTGTCCTTACGCGGCGGCGGGCCATATTCGCTCGACCGCCTGCTGCGCCGCGAGCTGTGATCGCAGCTAGAACCGGTCGGGGATCTGGTCCGGCACGTCGGCATCGCGGGCGAGATTGTCGAAGCGAGTGACGGCGGCGTCGAACTGCAGGCTGACGGTGCCGGTGGGTCCGTGACGCTGCTTGCCGATGATGATCTCGGCTTTGCCGTGGGCGGCATCCATCTCGGTCTGCCACTTGATGTGCTCATCGGTGCCCGGCCGCGGCTCCTTGTTGCTGAGGTAGTATTCCTCGCGGAACACGAACAGCACCACGTCGGCATCCTGCTCGATCGAGCCCGACTCGCGCAGATCGGAGAGTTGCGGACGTTTGTCGTCGCGGTTCTCCACCTGGCGCGACAATTGCGACAGCGCCACCACCGGCACGTTGAGCTCCTTGGCCAGCGCCTTGAGGTTGGTGGTGATCTCGGTTACCTCCTGCACGCGGTTCTCTTGCGAACGACGCGACGAGCCTTGCAGGAGCTGGATGTAATCGATCACCAGCAGGTCGAGCCCGCGCTGGCGTTTGAGCCGGCGGGCACGCGCCGCCAGCTGCGCCACCGAAAGGCCGCCGGTCTCGTCGATGAAGAACGGCAGGTGCTGCAACTCGATCGCGACGTCCTTGATCTTCTCGAAGTCGCGCTCGCCGATGCCGCCGCGCCGGATGGTGCTCGATGGAATGCCGCTCTGCTCGGCGATGATACGGGTGGCGAGCTGCTCGGCCGACATTTCCAGCGAGAAGAATCCGACGATGCCGCCGTTCGTTGTCTCCATGTGGCCATCGGCGCGCGTCACACCGACATAAGCCTTCGCGACGTTGTAGGCGATGTTGGTGGCGAGCGCGGTCTTGCCCATGCCGGGACGGCCGGCGACGATGATCAGGTCGGAGGCCTGCAGCCCGCCCATCTTGCCGTCGAGGTCTTTCAGGGCGGTTGCCAACCCCGAGAGCTTGCCGTCCCGCATATAGGCGCGCGCCGCCATGTCGACGGCGGTGGTGAGCGCGGTCTCGAATTTCTGAAAGCCGCCGCCGTATTTTCCGATTTCCGCCAGTTCAAAGAGCCGCCGCTCGGCGTCCTCGATCTGGTCGCGCGGCGCGAAATCGACCGGCGCGTCGAACGCGACATTGACCATGTCTTCGCCGATCTCGATCAGATCGCGCCGGACCGCGAGGTCGTAGACCGTGCGGCCGTAGTCCGCGGCATTGATGATGGTGGTGGCCTCCGCCGCCAGGCGGGCGAGGTATTGGGCAAGGGTAAGGCCTGCCACGTCGACATCGGCCGGCAGGAATGTCTTCAGCGTGACCGGTGAGGCGAGCTTGCCGGTCCTGATCAGGCTACGCGCGGTGTCATAGATCTTCTGGTGCAGGGGCTCGAAGAAATGCCCGGGTTCCAGGAAGTCGGTGACGCGATAGAGCGCTTCGTTATTGACCAATATCGCGCCCAACAGCGCCTGCTCCGCCTCGATATTGTGCGGCGCGGTGCGATATTGCGGCGTGGCGTCGTCCGCCAGTTTGCGTGCAATCGATTCGACGGCCATGGCCTTCCAGTGTTTTGATTTTTATGACGAGAGCGAGGCACGCCACTGACGCGAAACGAGCGACGCAGAGCGACATGGAGAGGTGGCAATTAGAGGGCAGGGCGGGGCAAAGGGAAGCGGCCTTTGCACATGTCCCCGCTATTACCGGCTGTGGAATTTGTTGCCAATCGTGTCTTGACGATCCGGATCGGTAGTCAAGGACGGCAGAATCACTCGCCTGCGAGCCGCAGCGGCGGCCGCTGGCCGCCTTCCAGCGCGCGCAGCCGCGCCGTTTCGTGGTTAATATAGTCGCGGGTCATCGGGACGATGCCCTGCCGCTTGGTCAGCTGCAGCTGGAACACCATCAGCGCCTGCTCCCGGAACGCGATCTCCGAGGCGGCCAGATAGAATTCCCACATCCGGCAGAAGCGGGCGTCGTAGATGCGCTCCACCTGCTCCCGATGCGCCAGGAAGCGTTCGCGCCAGGCCTTGAGCGTTTCCGCGTAATGCAGCCGGAGGATTTCGATGTCGGCAACCAGCAGGCCCGCACGCTCAATCGCAGGCAGCACCTCCGACAGCGCCGGAATGTAGCCGCCCGGGAAGATGTATTTCGAGATCCACGGATTGGTGATGTTGGGACCTTCCGAGCGACCGATCGAATGCAGCAGCATCACGCCGTCGCCGTCGAGCAGCGCGGCGCATTTGCGAAAGAACGTGTCGTAGTAGCCGACGCCGACATGCTCGAACATGCCCACCGAGACGATGCGATCGAATATGCCGGTGACGTCGCGGTAGTCCTGAAGAGCGAACGCGACCCGCCCCGATAATCCCTTTTCAGCGGCGCGCACGCGTGCGAGCGCGAGCTGCTCGTGCGAGAGCGTGATGCCCTGAACACGTGCGCCGCTCAGTTCGGCCAGATAAAGCGCGAGTCCGCCCCAGCCGCAGCCGATGTCGAGCACGCGCTGCCCGGGGTTGATCAGGAGCTTGGCCGCCAGATGACGCTTCTTGGCGAGCTGAGCGTCGTCGAGCGACTGGTCCGGCTGCTCGAAATAGGCGCAGCTATATTGCCGGTCGGCGTCCAGAAAGAGGGAATAGAGCTGACCATCGAGATCGTAGTGATGAGCGACGTTGCGGTACGCCCGCCGCCGGCGGTTGAATTGCTGCAGACGCCGATAGAGATATCGCAGCAACCATTGCGGCCGCGCCCAGCGCGGCGGGTTGGCCTGACCGAGCAATACGACGAGCGCATCGACGATCGAGCCCTGCTCGACCACGAAGGTGCCGTTCATATAGGCTTCGCCCAGCCGAAATTCGGGGTCGAGCAGCACGCGCCATTCCGCAACCGGGGTGGTGAAGCGGACCGCGACCGGCTTGCCGGTGCCGTCGCCAGCCCCAAACGTGGCGCCGCGCGCGGTGGTGAGCTGAAAATGCCCCCTGCGGACGAACGTCTGCAGTGCCCATCGAAGCAACCGATCCATCGGCCGCCTCCGCCAATCACCCAACCAGTCGCCACGCCGCCGACATAATTGGCGTCCACCCGGCAGTGGGGCGACGAAAACCCGTTCATTTAAACAAAATCGCGCCGCGGCGGCAATGATATACCGCAAGTCTAGGACCTATCGAGAACCCGGGGGCAACCGCACCCTTGTGGTCGCATCAAGCGATCCTTCGGCTACAATCGGGTTTAGCAGCCCTGCCGGGAGCTGACACGGAGGTCATGGTGTTGAAGGCTGGGCGAATTGCGCTGCTGATGATGGGCGTTGCGGCTGGGGTTCTGGTCGCGAAGGCCAACGCGCAGATTGGCAATCTCGATGCCGGCAAGACGCCTGCGCAGGTTTTCGCCACCACCTGCTCCGGCTGCCATCGCAATGCGCGCGAGCTCAGGCGCGCCGGCGCAAGTTTCCTGCGATCGCATTACACCGCCGGCCGCGAAGAGGCGGCCGCTATGGCCTCCTACCTGTCCGGCCTGCCGCCGGAGCCGAAAGCCGATCCGAAACGCACGGCGACCCCCGCGCCCGGACAGCCGCGTCGCGAACCCGGCGAGCAAGCCAAATCGAATAGTCAGGCGCCGGCAGGACAAACGCGGCCGTCCGGCAAAGCGCAGCCGGGCCAAACCGCGGCTGCGCGAAAACGCCTGCAGCAGATGGATGCCGAAGAGCAAAAGCAGACCGCCGCGGTGCCAGCGGCTGCGCCGGTGCCGGTCGCGATGGACTTGCCGGAAACGTCCAGCAGCCCACCCCCGGCCGTGCTTCCACCGATGGAAGAGTAGAGCTAGGACTTCTTGTCCGCGTCCTGCTCATCCGCCTCGTCCGGGGCTTCACGGGTGCGTTGCGCTTCGACCACTTCCGGCTCGAAGAAGGCTTCCGCCGCGATCTTCTCCGCTTCGGTGTCCCCTCCCGGCTCACGTGCGACGGTAACGTCCTCGCCGCGCGCCAGCCGGGCCGCCTCGTCTGCGCTGCGGGCCACGGTGACGCTGATCATGACCGACACTTCAGGGTGCAGCCAGACCGGAACCTTGTGCAGCCCGATCATCTTGATCGGCGCATTCAACGCGATCTGGGCGCGGTTGACCGCAAAACCCTTGTCGCCAAGCAGCACGGCTACGTCACGACTGGAGACCGAGCCATAGAGCTGGCCGCCTTCAGCGGCCTGCCGCAGTATCGTGACGCTCTGGCCGTCGAGCTTCTTGCCGACCGTCTCCGCTTCGCCGCGCTGTTCCAGGTTACGGGTTTCGAGGTCGGCTTTCATGGTCTCGAAGCGCGAGCGGTTCTCCTTGGTGGCTCGCAACGCCTTGCCTTTCGGCAGCAGAAAATTGCGCGCGAAGCCGTCTTTCACCCGGACGATGTCGCCCATTTGGCCGAGCTTGGCGACGCGCTCGAGCAGGATCACTTCCATCACACATTCTCCATCACTGGTCGGTTGAAGGGGATTGTCATCACGTTGGCAAGATCGGCGGACCGCGCCGGCCGGCGAAGCGGCCGCGAAGATTCAAAGCGGCGTCGGCAAGTCCGAGCAGCGATGCCGCCAGGATTGGCCAGCCAATAAAAAATACCGAGGCGTAGGCGCCGGTCAGCAGAAACGGACGGCTTGCGATGCCGCGGGTGATGGCGTGCAGGACGGCAAAGCCCATGATCGCATAGGCCATCAGCAGGCTGGCGCCGAGCACGCCTGACAGGATGCCGAACAGGCCGGGCACGAAAGAGCCGGCGATGGCCGCAAGCAGCAGCCATTGGGCAAGCGGGGGCAGCGTCAGGCTGGCGAGATCGGGCCACGGCCGTTGCAGCCGACCGGACATGCGGACGACGCGCCCTGCCAGCCATAGATTGATCACGCTGGCGACGGTGGCAAGCACGGCGCCCGCGGGCGGGATGACGATCACCAGCAGATCGATCAGGCGGCCGGTCTCTGGCCGCAACGCCAGGTCCGGCGTCTGGGCGCGAATGGCGCGCTCGAACGAGGTGCGCAACGTGGCCTGAAAGCTTTCCTGGTCGGTGCCGAAATTCGGAATGGCGATGGCCACGATGAAAGTGCCGATCAGCGCCGCCCACAGCAGCAAACGCCCGGCCGGATACCATTCGAGCCCGCCTTGCGCGCCGTTCCCGGTCGGCCGCGCGAGCATTGCCAGGTAACCGAGCCACCAGGCCGGCAAGCCGGCGCCAAGAACGAAGGCGAAGGAAAAGAAGATGCCCAGCACCGCGGCGAGGCCAAGCGCGCCCGTGAGTGCAGCGACGAGGCCCGCCCAGTGGTTCCAGCCGATGGCGGCAATCAGGATCGGCAGCGGCGCCATATAAAACAGCAGCGTGGCGACCATCGATCCCGAAGCGATCGACGCAAACAACAGCGCGGAGGCCGCGCCGGCGCTCAACCCGATCAGGAGAATCTGCGTCATCGTCAGCTGTCCCGCTTGCTCAGCGGTTAGAGACGGATCGGTGTCCGTCCCAACCTCGGCATCCGGACAGTCCCGGACGCCTTTAGATTTGTCATCCCGATTGCGGGACGTGGAGTTTCAATCCGCGCGCTAGTGTCCCGAATCCGAAGTTCGCACACCCCTGCTGCGAACACTGTTGCGAACTTCGGATTCAAAGGGACACTAGCAATCATAGCTTGCTAGTGTGGCTTTGGTTCAGAAGTTCCTCCCGACCCGGCCGCAAGGAAGGGGGAACTTCTGAACCGCCACACTAGCGGATCAGATAGGGCAGCAGCCCCAGAAAGCGCGCCCGCTTGATCGCCTTGGCGAGCTCGCGCTGTTTCTTGGCCGAGACCGCGGTGATGCGGCTTGGCACGATCTTGCCGCGCTCGGACACGTAGCGCTGGAGCAGCTTGGCGTCCTTGTAATCGATTGCCGGCGCGTTGGTGCCGGAGAACGGGCAACTTTTGCGGCGGCGAAAGAACGGCCGGCGGGTGGTCTGCGTCGAGGAAAAAGCCATGGCTGTTACTCCTCCGCCGCGGCGGCAGGCGCCGCATCGTCACGGGGCGGCCGTTCGCCACGGTCGCGATCACGATCCCGGAAGCCGCCGCCACGGTCGCCGCGATCGCCACGATCGCGATCCCGGAAGCCGCCGCCGCGCTCGTCGCGATCACGGTCGCGGTCGGCCTTGCGCATCATTGCCGACGGGCCTTCCTCATGTGCTTCGACCCGCACGGTGAGATAGCGCACGACATCTTCGTTCAGCCGTTCCTGCCGCTCGATCTCGTTGATCGCTGCCGCCGGTCCGTCGACGTTCAATAGCGTGAAATGCGCCTTGCGGTTTTTTCGCATCCGGTAGCTGAGCGAACGCAAGCCCCATTGCTCGGTCTTGGTGACCTTGCCACCCATTTGCTCGATGATACCGGTGAGGTGAGCGGTCAATTCCTCGACCTGCTGCGCGCTGACGTCCTGGCGCGCGAGGAAGACGTGTTCGTATAACGACATGCTTTGCCTTTCCATGCATCCAAAGCTCGACCGGCGCGAAGCCCCTCGAGCCCTTTCGGAAGGCTCGAATGCTGCGAAGGCGGGAACACGGGACGCCGGGCCATCAGGCCCTGCCGCTCGGCTTGGGCAGCCGCGCAGCCGTCCGTTCAGTTCCCGACCGGAACGAGCGGAAGGCCGCTTTATAGGGGGTTTCGCCCGAAAGGCAAGCTGCCGAAGGGTTGCCTGGCGGCCTCGGAGGCGGGGCCGGTTCGGCGGCTTGACAGCGATCGACGCCCCAGTGTCTTACGGCGGGACGTGTCGAAAGGGTGGGGAATGTCGGTCGCATTCGTGTTTCCAGGACAGGGCAGCCAGGCGGTGGGCATGGGCAAGGCGTTGGCGGCGTCCTTTCCGGCCGCTCGTGCGGTATTCGATGAGGTGGATGCCGCGCTCGGCGACAAGCTAAGCGCGGTGATGTGGGACGGACCGGCCGAGACGCTGATGCTGACGGAGAATGCCCAGCCCGCGCTCGTCGCGGTATCGCTGGCCGCGATGCGGGTGCTGGAAGCGGAAGCCGGGGTCGACCTGGTGCGCGAGGCGCAATTCGTCGCCGGTCATTCGGTCGGTGAATATTCCGCACTGGCGGCGGCCGGTGCGATGTCGGTGACCGACGCAGTGCGGCTGGTGCGCATCCGCGGACGCTCCATGCAACAGGCGGTGCCGGTGGGCGTCGGCGCCATGGCGGCGCTGATCGGCGTAGATTTCGAGCAGGCGGCTGCGATCGCCGCTGAAGCCGCGCAGGGCGAAGTCTGCCAGGCGGCGAACGACAATGGCGGCGGCCAGGTGGTGATCTCGGGTCACCAGGGCGCGGTGGAACGCGCGGTCGAATTGGCCAAGGCCAAGGGCGTCAAACGCGCAATGATGCTGCCGGTGTCCGGTCCGTTCCATTCCGCGCTGATGCAACCGACCGCCGACGTGATGGCGCAGGCGCTGGCAAAGGTTACAATCAAGCCGCCGAGCGTTCCGCTGGTTGCCAATGTGGCCGCCAAGCCGGTCAGCGAGCCGTCGCAGCTCAGGCAGGGCTTGGTCGATCAGGTGACCGGCACAGTGCGTTGGCGGGAATCGGTGGCGTTCATGGCGGAGGCGGGAGTCACGACCTTCTACGAGGTTGGCTCGGGCAAGGTGCTCTCCGGTCTCATCAGACGCATCGCCGAAGGCGCCAGCAGTGTTTCGGTCGGCACGCCGGAGGACGTCGCTGCCTTCAAGGCGGCACGCGGATGACGCGGGCGCGTCAACAAAACATCCAGGGAGAAGCGCTATGTTCGATTTGACCGGCAGGACCGCCCTGGTCACCGGCGCCACCGGCGGGATCGGTGGCGCAATCGCCCGGGCGCTGCACGGCAATGGCGCGACCGTGACGCTGTCGGGCACGCGCCGTGACGTGCTCGATCAACTGGCCGGCGATCTCCGCGAGCGCGTCCACGTGCTGCCCTGCAACCTCGCGAACAAGGACGAGGTCGAAGCGCTCGTGCCCCAGTCGGAAGAGACGATGGGCAAGCTCGACATCCTGGTCGCAAATGCTGGCGTCACCCGCGACAATCTGTTCGTGCAATTGAGCGACGAGGCCTGGGACGAGGTGATTGCCGTCAATCTGACGGCGACCTTTCGCCTCACACGGGCGGCGGTGAAGGGCATGATGCGCCGGCGCTACGGCCGCGTGATCGGCATCACATCGGTGGTCGGGGTCACCGGCAATGCCGGGCAGGGCAATTATGCCGCCACCAAGGCCGGCATGATCGGCATGATGAAGTCGGTCGCGCAGGAATATGCCAAGCGCAATGTGACGGCGAACTGCATCGCGCCGGGCTTCATCGCCACGCCGATGACCGACAAGCTGAACGACAAGCAGCGCGAGGCGATCCTCGGCCGGGTGCCGGTCGGGCGGCTCGGCTCGGGCGCGGATATCGCGGCGGCGGCGGTCTATCTGGCCTCCGACGAGGCAGCCTATGTCACGGGCCAGACACTGCATGTGAATGGTGGAATGGCCATGTTTTGAGGTCCGGTCGCGCGGCTCGCAGCGGTTCTGGCGTGACGGTGCGGGTATGCTGGTCAAGGCTTTTGAAGTATGGTAACCGACCTCGGCTTGGCTGAGGAATTACGACGGGGCCGGCGGGGGCTCGCGCGGTCCGCTCGCGACCACAGTGGAGCTACCACCGTCGGCCACCAAGGCCATTCCACACCGGCTCGAGGCGACGACCGATCGAGCTCAATCCGACCTACACGAGGACGCAGCGATGAGTGACATTGGCGAGCGGGTAAAAAAGATCGTCGTGGAGCATTTGGGCGTCGAGGCCGACAAGGTGACAGAGAACGCAAGCTTCATTGACGATCTCGGTGCCGACAGCCTCGACACCGTCGAACTCGTGATGTCATTCTAGGAAGAGTTCGGCTGCGAGATTCCCGACGATGCGGCCGAAACCATCCTGACGGTGGGTGACGCGGTCAAATTTCTCGAAAAGAACGCAAAAAGCTGAACTCCCTGCTTTTCGCTGCGGTTTCTGACGGTTGGCGCGGATCACGCCGCGCTTTGGCGCTGACGCGCGCCAGGCGCATATAGTCGTTACGGGAGCCTGCGGAGCCGTAGATGAGGCGTGTCGTCGTCACAGGGCTGGGGATGGTTACGCCGCTCGGCTGCGGCGTCGAGACCACGTGGCAGCGGCTGATCCGGGGCGACAGCGGCGCCAAGCGTATCGAGTCGTTCGACGTTTCCGATCTGTCGGCCAAGATCGCCTGCCAGATCCCGCGCGGCGACGGTTCCAACGGAACCTACAATCCCGACCAGTGGATGGAGCCGAAAGAGCAGCGCAAGGTCGACGACTTCATCGTCTTTGCGATGAGCGCGGCGCGCCAGGCGCTCGACGATGCCGAATGGCACCCGGCCTCGCAGGACGACCAGGTGACGACGGGCGTGATGATCGGCTCCGGCATCGGCGGCGTCGAAGGCATTGCCGACACCGCCATAACCTTGAAGGAAAGGGGGCCGCGCCGGGTGTCGCCGTTCTTCATTCCCGGACGGCTGATCAATCTGGCATCCGGCTATGTGTCGATCGAATTCGGACTGAAAGGTCCCAACCATGCGGTGGTCACGGCGTGTTCGACCGGCGCCCATGCGATCGGCGACGCCGGCCGCATGATCGCGCTCGGCGATGCCGACGTCATGGTGGCGGGCGGCACTGAATCTCCGGTCAACCGCATCGCGCTCGCCGGCTTCTCGGCGCTGCGCGCCCTGTCGACCGGGTTCAACGACACGCCCGAGCGCGCCTCGCGTCCCTATGACAAGGACCGCGATGGATTCGTGATGGGCGAGGGCGCCGGCGTGCTGGTGCTGGAGGACTACGATCACGCCAAACGCCGCGGCGCCAAGATTCACGCCGAGCTGATCGGCTACGGACTGTCCGGCGACGCCTATCACATCACCGCGCCCACGCCCGATGGCGACGGCGCGCTCCGCTGCATGACCGCGGCTATGAAGCGCGCCGGCGTCACGCCGGCGGAACTCGACTACATCAATGCCCACGGCACTTCGACGCCGCTCGGCGACGAGATCGAGCTCGGCGCGGTGCAACGTCTGGTCGGCAATGCCGCCGGCCGGATGTCGATGTCGTCGACCAAATCCTCCATCGGCCATTTGCTCGGCGCGGCCGGCGCGGTCGAAGCGATCTTCTCGATTCTGGCCATTCGCGACCGGGTGGCGCCGCCGACACTCAATCTCGACAATCCGTCGGTCGAAACGCCGATTGACCTGGTGCCGCATAAATCCAAGCAGCAAGACATCGACGTGGTTTTGTCGAACTCTTTCGGCTTCGGCGGAACCAACGCATCCTTGGTGTTCCGACGCCTTGTGGATTAGCGCCAGCACGCGCTGGCCGCGGCTTCAACCTTTCGCCATATTCGCTTCTAACGTAGGCCTGTTCGGGCGTCTGATTCTGTTGTCGTGTGCCGAACGAATGCGTCCTGCCGGATGCGGCCCGAATGAATGCGTCCGAACCAATAACGACAAGAAATAACCTTCCTTTAAAGCGGGCATCGCCCGCGAGTTGGTGGTTGCGATCGTGGCAAGCGGCAACGCGGGGTGTCGGACGTGAATCCGGGGAGCACACCGCCTGGTAGCAACGGCGCCGGGCCCCTGCGTCCGCGTGCGCCATCGGCGCAGTCTGACGAGCGTGGCTTCGATCCCACGGACGTCCGGATCGCACCTGCTTGGTTGCCGCAGCCGGCAGCCGAAACAGCCCTAGCTATGGCGGCGGATGGAACTTTGGCCGCCGAACATCAAACGGGCCGAAATCTTTCCGAATCCGACGGAGTTGGGCATCGCAGAGCGCCCGGACTGCCGCCGCCCCCGGCGTCCTTTGGATCGGCGAGCAAACTCAAGAGCGAATCCAAGAGCAAGCCCGAGACCGCGCCCGCCGTTCCGGCTATGACGGGGCCGCCGATGTCGGCTATGGTCGGGCCTGCTCCGCCTCCGGCCGGCTCTTCCGCGCCCGGCCGCGGCGCATCCCCTTCCGCTTCGGCGCGGCCTCCGCTGCCTGGCGCGGGCGAACCGGATCCGCCCATTCCCGGGCATCCCATCAATGGACTTGGCGCATCGCTTATGGAGCAAAAACGGATCACCCCGCGCAGCCCGCGCGCCGCTCTTGAGCCGGAGCATGTGCCGCTGCCGACCCGGCCGTCGAAGCGAACGCGCAATCCGCTCGTCATTGTCGGAAATGCCATTTTCACGCTGCTGGTCCTGGTCGCTTTCGCCGGCGGCACCGCCATCATGCTCGGCAAGCAGCGGTTCGAAGCGCCCGGCCCGCTTGAGCAGGATAAGACCGTTGTCATTCCGCCCCGCCTCGGGATGGTGGAGATCGCCGACCTCTTGAAGCGGGAAGGTGTGATCGACGAGCACCGGATCGTCTTTGTCAGCGGCGTGTTCGCGCTCAAGGCGCGCAGCGATCTGAAATCCGGCGAATATCTGTTCGTCAAGCGCGCCAGCGTCCGCGACGTGGTGGAAACCATGGTCGAGGGCAAGGTGGTCCAGCACTCCTTCACGATTCCCGAAGGGTTGACCTCCGAACAGATCGTGGCGCGCCTTCTGGAGAACGACATCCTGTCCGGCACCATCAAGGACGTGCCGCGCGAAGGCACCATGTTGCCGGAGACTTACAGCTTCCCGCGCGGCTTCACTCGCGAGCAATTGATCCAGCGGATGCAGCAGGGGCAGCAGCGGCTGATCAAGGACGTCTGGGATCGGCGCAACGGTGATCTGCCTCTGCGATCGCTGGAGCAGTTGATCATCCTCGCCTCGATCATCGAGAAGGAAACCAGCAAGCCGGAGGAGCGCACGCGGATCGCGGCGGTGTTCGTCAATCGCCTGAAGCAGCGGATGAAGCTGCAATCCGATCCGACCATCATCTATGGCCTGGTGCGCGGCAAGGGCGCGCTCGGCCGGCCGATTTCACGGCGCGATATCGAGCAACCGACCGAATACAACACCTATGTCATCGATGGATTGCCGCCCGGGCCGATCGCCAATCCGGGGCGGGCGTCGCTCGAGGCTGCGGCCAATCCGGCGCGCACCAAGGAACTGTTTTTCGCTGCCGACGGCACCGGCGGTCATGCCTTCGCCGACACCTACGACCAGCACCTGAAGAACGTCGCGCGCCTGCGCGTGATCGAGCAGGACCAGAACAAGGAACCGGCGGCATCCGATGCGTCGCCGTCGCCCGCCGCCCCGCGCGCTCCGGCGCCGCGGCCCAAGCGTGGCGCCAATGGCGCACCGAAAGCGGCGAAAGCCGCCGCGCAGTGAGATTTGCCGGCGGCGCCGGCCGGTCTTGTGACCACCATCACCCGCCGCTAAGGTCGCCGCCGAATCTGTCATCCAGGATTCCTGCACAACGGGTGAAAGCCGATGGCGCTCTCGAGCATGACCGGCTTTGCGCGCGGCCACGGCGTCAGCGGCACCTACGCCTGGTCGTGGGAATTGAAATCCGTCAATGCCAAGGGGCTCGATCTGCGGCTGCGTCTGCCGCCGGGCTGGGACGCCGTCGAGGCGCCGGCGCGCAGCCGCGCCGCCGAAATTCTGTCGCGCGGCACGGTGCAGGCCTCGCTGACGGTCGAGCGTGAAGGCGTGGCTCCGGTGGTGCGGATCAACGAGCCGGTACTGGCCGCCGTGCTCGACACTTTTCGCGGGCTTGCCGGCCGGGTGCAGGCCGCGCCGCCGACACTCGACGGTATCCTCGCGCTGAAAGGCGTGATCGAGGTCAGCGACCAGGATGAAAATGAGGATGAGCGGAAGGCTGGGGAGGCTGCAGTGGTCGCGGGCTTTGCGCAGGCGCTCGACGGCTTGGCGACCATGCGCCGGCACGAGGGCGAGGCGCTCGGCCGCGTGCTGACGGTGCGTCTGGGCGAGATCGCGGCGCTTGCCGCGCGCGCGGACGCCGCGCCCGGCCGCCGCCCCGAGGCGATCAAGGCGCGGATCGCCGAACAGGTGACCACTCTGCTGGCGACGTCGGAGCGTTTTGACGCCGACCGGCTACACCAGGAGGCCCTCCTGATCGCCACCAAGGCCGACATCCGCGAGGAGCTCGACCGGCTGGCGGCGCATGTCGCGCAGGCGGGGAAACTGATCACTGGCGGCGGCGCGATCGGGCGGCGGCTCGATTTTCTGTCACAGGAGCTCAACCGCGAAGCCAATACCCTGTGCGCCAAATCGAACGACGTGGAATTGACCAATACCGGCCTGGAGCTGAAAAACGTGGTCGAGCAATTCCGCGAGCAGGTGCAGAACCTGGAATGACGCAATGACGGCGAAAGAGGAGCAGCCACCGGCCGACACGGCGATTGCGCGCCGCGGGCTGATGCTCGTGCTGTCGTCACCCTCAGGCGCGGGCAAGACCACGCTGTCGCGCCGGCTGCTCGATGCCGATCCGCAGGTGGCGCTCTCGATCTCGGTCACGACCCGCAAGCAAAGGCCTGGCGAGGTCGAGGGTCAGCATTACCACTTCGTCGATTCGGCAAAGTTCGACGCCATGGTGAAGAAAGGCGAGCTGCTGGAATCGGCGCAGGTGTTCGGGCACCACTACGGGACGCCAGGCCGCGCGGTCGAGGAGGCGCTGGCGCGCGGTCGCGACGTGCTGTTCGATATCGACTGGCAGGGCACCCAGCAATTGCGCGAAAAGATGCGGGGCGATCTGGTCAGCGTGTTCATCCTGCCGCCATCGACCTGGGAGCTCGAGCGGCGGCTGAAAAGCCGCGCGCAGGATCCTGACGAGGTTATCCAGTCGCGCATGGCCAAGGTGGTGGATGAGTTGAGCCATTGGGCGGAATACGACTACGTGGTGATCAACAACGATATCGAGCGCGCCTTCGCCGACGTGCGCGCGATCCTGGCGGCCGAGCGCCTCAAGCGCGAACGCCAGCCCGGGCTGTCGGCCTTCGTGCGCGGCCTGCAGGCGAAGATTTGAATTAACGATTGAATCGGAGCGCGCTCGCGTCGGCGAATTGCTAGCCGCTCCCGGCAACAGCACGCGCCAGCGCGACAAAGCCGGCGACCGGAATGTCCTCGGCGCGCGCGGTCGGCTCGATGCCCGCGGCCGCGAGCAGCGGCAGCGGATCGACCCCGAGCGATTTCAGGCTCTGACGCAGCATCTTGCGGCGCTGCCCGAAAGCGGCTGCGGTCACGCGCTGCAGCACATCAGGGTCGCATGCCAGCGGTTGCGTACGCGGGACGAGCTCGACCAGTGATGAGGTGACCTTGGGGGGCGGAACGAAGGCCGACGCCGCAATGTCAAACAGGATGCGCGCCTCGGCGCGCCACCCGGTCAGCACGGACAAGCGTCCGTAGACCTTGGAGCCGGGCGCGGCGACCAGACGCTCGGCCACCTCGCGCTGAAACATCAGCACCAGACGGTCATACCACGGCGGCCAGGGCTCAAGCGTGAGCCAACCGACCAGCAGCGCGGTGGCGACGTTGTAGGGCAGGTTGGCGACGATGCGCGCCGGACCGTCATCCAGATGCGCGCGCAGATCGACCGCAAGTGCGTCGCCGGAAACGACGTCGAGACACCCCGGGTAGCGCGCGGCGATGTCGCCCAGCGCCGCCAGCGCGCGTTCGTCGCGTTCGACCGCGATGACCCGCTTGGCGCCTTGCGCGAGCAGCGCCCGCGTCAACCCGCCCGGGCCGGGACCGATCTCGATCACGTTGACGCCCGCAAGCGGGCCCGCGGCCCGCGCAATGCGGCTGGTAAGATTGAGATCGAGCAGGAAATTCTGGCCGAGCGATTTTTTCGCGCGCAGCCCGTAGCGGCCAATCACCTCGCGCAGCGGCGGAAGGTCGTCGATCGCGCTCATGCGCGCAGCGCGCGCGGCTGCGGCTCGGTTTTGGCGGCAAGCCGGGCGGCGAGCTTGATCGCGGCGATCAGGCTCGATGGGTCAGCGCGTCCGCTGCCGGCGATGTCGAAGGCGGTGCCGTGATCGGGCGAGGTGCGCACGAATGGCAGGCCGAGCGTGACATTGACCGCGTGGTCGAACGCCAGCGTCTTGATCGGGATCAGCGCCTGGTCGTGATACATCGCCAGCGCGACATCGTAGGTGGCGCGCGCGGCAGCGTGAAACAGCGAGTCGGCGGGCAGCGGGCCGCGCGCGTCAATGCCTTCCGCTCGCAGGCGCTCGACTGCCGGGTGGACGATGGCGAGATCCTCCTCGCCGAGCGCGCCTTGCTCGCCGGCATGCGGGTTGAGGCCCGCGACGGCGAGCCGCGGGCACGCGATGCCGAAACGGGAGGTCAGATCGCGCGCGACAATCCGAGCGGTGCTGACCACCAGGTCCGCGGTCAGCACCTTGGGAACGTCCTTTAAGGGCAGGTGGATAGTGACGGGAACCACCGCCAGTTCCGGCGACCACAGCATCATGACCGGTTGCACCGGCACGCCGGTCTGCTCGCTCGCGAGCTTGGCGAGATATTCGGTGTGGCCGGGCTCGGCGAAGCCCGATTGATAGAGCACGTTCTTCGCCACCGGATTGGTCACCATCGCCGACGCCATGCCGGCCATGACATCGGCCACGGCGCGGCGGATGGCGGCGATCGCCGCCGGCGCGCTCGATCCGTCGGGGTGTCCGGGCTCGGCGCTCACCGTGATACCGATATCGACCACCGGCAGCGCGGTCGTGAATGCCGCCGTCGCCGCAGCCGGCTCGACCACGACCATTGGCAGATCTAGCGCGAGCCGATGAGCACGCCGCCGCAGCTGTTCCGGATCGGCCAGGATGTAAAACGGAGCAAGATCGAGTTCGGCGCGCTGCCGCCATGCGGCAAAGGCGATGTCGGGACCGATCCCTGCCGGCTCGCCCAGTGTCAGCGCCAAGGGCAGGGACATGGGCAGGGACATCGACAACGCCTATTTGTATTCGATCAAGGCGCTGGCTCGAATCTGCCGCAGATAGCGGGTTGATATTTCCTCGTACCGCTTGGCAAACATAGCGTCGCGCACTTGACGCCTGCCCGGCGTGTCGGCCTTGGACTCGCTTTTGGCGCAGATCGCAAACATCTCGATGCCGTGCCGGGTGAGGTCGGGCGAGGTCAATGTGCCGACTGGAACAGTGTCGAGCACCTTGCGAAGCTCGGGTGAAAGGTCGGCGGAGTTGCGGACGATCTGGTCGCGCACCGCGACGTCGCGAAGCCCGCGCGCCTGCGCGATGCCCTCGTCGCAGCCCTTGAACCGCCCACGCAACGCCTCGGCATCCCGGCGCCGCGCCTGGATCACCCCCTCTGGCGACCCGGGAGGCACCAGAAACAGAATGGGACGCATCGTATACTCGAAGGCGACCACGTCCTTTTCGTCCGGTTTTTGTTCCAAGCCGGTTTGCACTTCCTTTTCGCTGATCTGCAAGCTGGACTGATAACGCCCGCGCACCAGTTGCTGCCAGGCGCTATCGGCCTTGAGCCGGGCCTTGAGGGTATTGGCGTTGACGCCGCTCTTGGCCAGGTTTTGGGTCAGTTGAGCGGGCGTAACCCGCATCCGGTTGCTGATCCCGGCATAAGCGCTTTCGACGTCGGCGTCGGAAATGTCGATCCCCCAGCGCTTGGCTTCCCGCAATTTCAGGATTTCGTTGATCAGCTCGTCAAGCACGGCCTGCCGCGCCGGAGTCTTCTGGGTCGACAACTGTTCGAATTTCGAGCGCTGCTCGATATCGTGCTGGGTAATGGGCTGACCGTAGACCAGGGCGACGACTTGCGCGACCGCAGCGTTCGGTGTCATGGCCACCGGCAGGAGCACGGCCGCGGCGAAACCGAGGTTGCGGATACACCACTGCAAACGTCCGTTCATCGCCATCGCACTTTCAAGCAGGAGCCGCAGCCGCGTCAACGCGTGCCGGTCAACCCCGGAACGCCGCTCTGTAGCACGTTGGTGTTCTGTCCCACCGCAGTTCCGCCGAGCGTGCGCAAGCTCACCTGCAACAAGACGGTATGGTTGGCCGCCGTGCTGCCGCTATACGAATAGTCTGTGATGTAATTCATGGCCACGATGAGGCAGTCATCGACATAGCCGACGCCGATCTGGGTCTGGCTGAACTTTTCGGCCCGCATGTCGTAGCGCGCGGCCCCCAGCAGCAGCCAGTTCGGACTGACCTTCAGGCGGCCGGTGCCCAGGATGCCCTCGCGGGCATGCAGGAAGCCGAGCGCAGGCTGCGCGGCATAGTTTCCGTACATGATGGTCGTGGTCCAACGGTCGAAATTGGCGGTCGTTTCAAGCTCGGTCCGCTGCAGTGTGAAATCGTTTTCCGCAAAGCGGAACCGGGATGTGAACATGAAAGTCGAGTTCGGCTGATACGAGGCCCGAGCCACGTAATCCGAACGGGTGGTGTCGAGACCGCTATTGAGTCCGGTATTGGTGACGTCACCGACACTGAACGAGTTCTGTCCGAAAAGATGGTAGGATTGTCCGAACAGGACATTGACGAAGCCGCCACGATTGAATTGCGCGGTGTATTGCAGGCCGGCATTCAACCGGCTGCCGCCTTCGACGCGGTCCCAGCCGGAAAACTTGTTGACGCGAAACAGATTGCTGTCGTCGAAAATCAACGACTGGGCGTCCTCGTTCGGCAGCCGGCCGATGCCGGTTTCGTCCGGACGGAGGATCAGTTGCGCAATCGGCTCGAGAGTCTGCGTACCCCACGATTGGACGCTGATAAACGGATAGCGATACTCGACCCCGACAGTCGGCATGAAGCGGGCCACATCGCTGTTGCCGGTATTCAAATAATTGGAAACGCCCGGATCGGAAGCGGTCTGCAGGCTGGCGAAATCGCCGCGCAGCGACACGAATGGCGTGAACACCTGACCATAATCATCGATCAGCGTGCGCCGCCAGCTCGCCTCGTGGGAGAGACGCGTATAGGTGCCGGGAACGCCACGCAGCAGACAGTTGCTGATATTCCTGGCCGGATCGGGCGTGTTGGTGCCGCAGACGCCGCTTGAGATCGCCGCGATTGAGATCGCGTCGAAATTCGCGGCCCCGCGGCTCAAGCTGGTCAGGTTGCTGCGGAAACTGAGCTCGCCGCCCACGACCGGCTGGCCGAGCGTGTAGTCATGGTCGATGACCGGGTGAACGATCGGGATCTGGCGTTGCGTGTCGGCTGACGAGAAGCCCTGGAAATAAAGCGTGCGCGCATCGAAATAGCTGCGTTCGCCGCGCCCGACGATATAGAGTTGCGAGAGCACGTAGTCCGGGTTCGACTTGAAAAGATTATTGGACTGAACGCTCTTGTACAGCCCGTAATCGTGAAGGAATGTTTTGTCCGACACCAATGTGCCGTCCCATCCCCACACCCACTTGTCGGTCAGGCTGAACTGGCCCGATGTTTCGATGCTGCCGCGCCAGTCACGGTAACCGGGCAAATTACCCGAGTTGAGGAAATAGTCCTTGTCGAGCTGGAAAATACCGGCGCCGCGGATGTAGTAGGAACCGTTGATGAGACGCTGGCGCCATTCGACCTTCGGCAAAACGCCCTGTCGCGACGTCAGCATCGGGCTGAAGGTCACGTCGTAGTCGGGAGCGAGCGCCCAGTAGTAAGGAATCTCGACGCCGGCGCCGTAGACCGAGCTCGAGCTGAACGTGGGGATCAAAAAACCGGTCTTGCGTTGCACGGTCGGATCGGGCGCCGAAAAGTACGGCACATAGGCCAGCGGCACGCCGAAGAATTCCAGTCGTGCATCCTCGAAATAGATCATTTTCTCGCCCTCATCATGGATGATGCGGGCGGCCTTGACCTGCCATTTCGGCGGTTTGCTGGGATCGTCCTTGCAGGCCTCGCAGGCGGTATAGACGCCGCTTTGAAAAACCGTGAAGTTTCCGCTCGTGCGTTCGGCGCGGCGAGAGGCGAAGCGGGTTTGCTCAGGCCCGTCGAGGCGCAACGAATCGACGAAGCCGTCGCGGAAGTCGTCGCTCAGATCGATGATCTCGCCGTAGGTGACTTTGCCGTCGGGCTCGGAAAACCGGACATTGCCGGACGCGTAAATACGCTTGGTCTTCTGGTCGTAAATGACTCGGTCGGCCTCGAGCGTCGCGCCTCCGTGATAGATCTGCACATTGCCGACGGCAGATACCCGGTTATTGACATAGTCGTAATTGATCTCGCCGGCGCGCACGAGCATCTGTTCCTGCGCGCCTGTCCGCTTGGCGTCGAACAAGCTGCCGCTGCGTTTGGCTTTTGGCGGCTGCGGGCGTTTCGGGAAGGTGATGAATTCCTGGGCGCTGGATGGCGATACATCGATCCAGCCGACAGCGGCGACGGCGAGCGCAGCCGCAATAACGGTCGCGCTCCGCCATGTCCGGCGGCTGGATAGGATCGGGCGAGCGCCGGAAAGCCGCGCCATTACCCGTCCTCCTGGTACAGCAACGTAATCAACCCCGTCAGTCCACCAGCAAACGCAGGAAGCCCGGCTGCTGCCATGGGATGCAGCAGCCCGGCCTTGCTCAAATCCCCAGTAACTTTGGACAATACATAAAGCAGAAAGCCCCCGGCGATGCCACCTAAAACCAACTTTTGGACGCCGCCAAAGCGGAAGAACCGTAAACTCACCGCGGCGGCAAGAAGAACCATGGCAGCCAAATAGAAAGGCTGCAATAAAAGTTGGTAATATTGCAGCCGATAGCCGCCGGCACTAAGGCCGGCATCCTCCGCCAAGCGAATATGTGACGACAATTGCCAGAACGGCACGGTTTCCGGGGTGTCAAAGCTTTCCTGGATTTGCGCCGGCGTCAGATTGGTCTTGAGGTTATAGATGTCGTGATCCTCGGCCGGCCGGCCCTCGGCATAAGCGCGGGCCTCTTGCAGCTGCCAGAATCCGGGAACCAGGGTGGCGCTTTTGGCCTCGATTCGATCGCGGAACTGACCGGCTTGATCGAAGCGGAAAACACTGACGCCGGCCAGCTCAGCACCGCGCCCGCGGCTGCTCTTGGCGTTGATGATGGCCTGGCCGTCCTCGGCGCGCTGGCGCACCCAGAATCCCCCTCTGGAGTCCCGGAAGCTGCTGTCGATGCCGAACAGTTGCGCTTCGAGCCGCACGGATTGTTCGCGCAAGGCCGCGGAAAGCGGATTGTACAGCGTGGTGGTGGCCACGCCGATCAGCAGAGCGATGACGACCGCCGGCGCAACGAATTGCCAGGCCGATATGCCGGCGGCCCGTGCCACCACCAGCTCCAGTCGGCGAGACAGGTTCAGATAACAGGAGATCGCCCCGACCAGCACGGCGAACGGCATGACCCGCTCCGCGATGAACGGCACGCGAAAGAACGTGATCTTGGCGACGAACAGAGCCGACACGTCTTTCATGTCCCCGGTGCGGCGTAACATCTCGATGAAATCGACCATCGCGATCAGCACCAGGGATCCGCCGAACACGGCCATGACGGCGTTGAAAAAGCGCAATCCAAAATACCGGGAGAGGGTGCCGCCGATCATCGTGCCGGCCCCAATGCAGTGACATAGCGTTGCTTCAGTTGCTCCAGCAGCGCGGTAATCGCGTTGTTGATGAAGGCCGGCGGTTCGATAATGACGCCGCGTGAGATTGCCCAAAAACTCAGGACGAATGCTGCGAGCAGCGCAAGATAAGGCACGATCAACAGGATCGGCATGTGCGGGCCGGCGACCGTGCCGACGAAGCCCAGTCCGCGCAGCAGCGCCACGACCGCGATCGCGCCGACGAGCGACATGGCTCTGCTTTGCCGGGTGGTGCGCGGCGCGCCGAGATAGGCGAACGTCACCAGGACCAAAGCGAGCGGGTAGAATGGCGCGGTAATGCGATCATGAAGTTCGGCACGGACCTGATCGGGGCGGTCGCTGAACTGCGGATCGTCGGCGACAGGATTGATCAGCTCCCACAGGTAACGCTCGCGCACCGAATAACGGACGCTCGTTGGGCCCGCCGTCAGACGCGATAAATCGAAAGCATTGCGGTCAAATTCGACGATGTGTGGATCGCGCTGTCCGACCTCCTGACGCTGCACGCTGCCGTTCTCAAGCAACAGGAACGTGCCGTGCTCGTTCTTCAGGATGTTGCCGTACTCGGCGAGAATGGTCATCCGCTCACGCGGGTTGCGCTGATCGTCGACGAAGACTCCGACCAGCTGTCCGTTCGGCCGCCGCGCCTGCATGTGCAAAGTGAGCCTGCCGGACAGCACGGTAAAGCGCCCGGGTTGCGCGACGTTGGTCACGAGGTCGGCCCGAACGTGGGCGGCCCAGCTGCGCAATTCACGCAGACATTTGGGTGAGATATATACGCTGATCGCCGCGACCATGAGCGAGACCACGATGGCGACCGCGAGGAACGGGCGGAATACGTGCCAGGGCGGTAATCCGGCCGCATTGATGACGATCAGTTCGGAATCGTTGCTGAGCTTGATGAGCACGTGGGCGACCGCGATCATCAGCGCGATCGGAGCGATGATTAGAACCAGCAGCGGAATGATCAGGCCGGTGATGCCGACGAAGACCAGAATGGTCTGGCCCTGGTTGGTCATCAGGTCGATGTCGCGCAGCGCCTGGGTGATCCACATGAGCGCGGTCACGCTGATGAGCACCACCAAGAACGCACCGAATGTGGTGCGGAAAATGTAACGCCCGATCGACCCCATTCGCGCGCGTCGTCCCCGATTTCGGCATTCACTGGCTGTACCGGGCCCGCCCTTGCCTGTGATGGCACGACCAACGGCAAACCACCCCACCCCTGGAGCATTCACGTGATCGGGCAACAAAATGGCCTCGCCAAGGCAAACCCTTTGAGTATGCACAACAAAACCTTAAGCCGGCGGAGGCGAGCGCCGGGCGCAGGGAACCGATCCACGCCCCGGAACGGCGGCTGCCACATAGCACTTTGCGCCGCTCACTAAGCCGGGCATATGTTGGCCGGGCCGGAGCCGTCGTTTCCCTGTTCTATTGCGGCAATCCGCCGATCCCGTTCCAAGAATGAGCCGTTTTCCATGCCGGGCGCCCCAAAACTCGACTTTGCCCCGTTCGCCACCCCCGCCAAGGGTGTTCTCGTGGTGTTCTGTGAAGAGGGGCTGAAATGGGGTGGTGCCGCCCGCAAGCTGTTGGAGCCGAGCGGGGACCTGGTGGCACGGGCGGCCGCCGCCGAACGGTTCAAGGGCAAGAACGGGTCGGCGCTCGATATCGTGGCTCCGGCCGGCCTTGATGTTTCCCGGCTGGTCGTGGTCGGCGTCGGCAAGGCGCGCGATCTCAAGGCGCGGGACCTCGTCAAGCTCGGCGGCGCGGCCATGGGCAAGATTCCGCCGACCGCGGCCGAGGCCGTGATCGTTGCCGACCTTCCCGGCGCCATGAAGCCGGAGGCGGTGGCCGATGTCGGGTTGGGGGTGCGGCTGCGCGCCTACGCTTTCGATCGCTACAAGACCAAGCGCAAAGACGACGAGGAACGGGTTTCCAATCCGAAAGTCACGATCACTGCCGCCAATGTGCCTGCGGTGCGCAAGGCATTCGCCGCGCGCGCGGCGGTGGCCGATGGAGTGGCGCTCGCACGCGATTTGGTCAACGAGCCGGCGAACGTGCTCTATCCGGAGGAGTTTGCCCGTCGCGCCAGCAATCTGAAGAAGGTCGGCGTCGCGATCGAGGTGCTCGACGTGCCGGCGATGAAAAAGCTCGGCATGAATGCGCTGCTCGGCGTCGGGCAGGGCTCGGTCCGCGACAGCCGCCTTGTGGTCATGCGCTGGAATGGCGGCCGGCGTGGCGCGGAGCCGCTGGCGTTCATCGGCAAAGGCGTCTGCTTCGACACCGGCGGCATTTCAATCAAGCCCGCCGCCGGCATGGAGGACATGAAGGGCGACATGGCCGGCGCCGCCTGCGTCGTCGGCCTGATGCAGGCGCTGGCGGTTCGCAACGCCAAGGTCAATGTCATCGGCGCCATTGGTCTGGTCGAAAACATGCCGGACGGCCGCGCCCAGCGGCCCGGCGATATCGTCACCTCGATGTCCGGGCAGACGGTCGAGGTCATCAATACCGACGCTGAAGGCCGTCTGGTGCTCGCCGACGTCCTCCACTACGTGGGCAAGCGCTTCAAGCCGAAATTCATGGTCGATCTTGCGACCCTCACCGGCGCCATCATCATCGCGCTCGGTCACGAGCATGCCGGTCTGTTTGCCAATGACGACAAACTTGCCGAGCGTTTGTTGAAGGCCGGGGAGACGACCGGCGAGAAGCTGTGGCGTATGCCGCTCAGCCCCGAATACGACAAGAAGATCGATTCGAAATTCGCCGACATGAAGAATGTCGGCGGTCGCGACGCCGGCGCGATCACGGCCGCGCAGTTTCTGCAACGTTTCGTCGATAAGACGCCGTGGGCGCATCTGGATATCGCAGGCACCGGCATGGGCTCTCCGCAGTCCGAAATCAACAAGAGCTGGGCCTCGGGCTTCGGGGTGCGGCTGTTGGATCGCCTGGTGGCCGAGCACTACGAGCGCTGAGCTTCCCACTGTGGCCACCTCTTGCATGAGCCGGCAGCGATGACGGAAATCTTGTTCTATCATCTGCAACGCCAGCCGCTCGAACACGTGTTGCCGACGCTTCTGCAAAAATCTCTTGAACGCGGCTGGCGCGTTGTGGTGCAGGCCTCGTCGGAGGAGCGGGTCGAGGCGCTGGATGCCCATCTGTGGACCTATCGCGACGACGGCTTTCTGCCGCATGGCACCGGACGCGATGGCGACGCGCGCGAACAGCCGATCCTGCTGACCGTCAACGACGACAATCCGAATGATGCGACGGTGCGCTTCCTGGTCGATGGGGCACCGGTCCCGGCGGACGCCGAAAGCTATCAGCGCATCGTGCTGCTGTTCGATGGTGACGATCCCGATGCCGTCGCTGCCGCGCGCGAACGTTGGGCCGAGGCCAAGCAGAAGGGCTTCGACGCCACCTATTGGCAGCCCGACGAGCATGGCCGCTGGCAGCGCAAGGCATGAGGCTCGCTATGGTTAACGGGGTTTTGTCACCCGCATCGCGAGACCGCCACAAAGACCATTGATCCAGGTCCGGTGGTTGACGCAATATCGCGGCCGCGTGGCCGCGGGTCGGGACCGAACGTGTGGCGTAGGGGGAAGTGTGTTGCGTAAGGGGAAGTGTGTTGCGTAAAGGGACTTGGCAATGCAGCGATTGAGTCGAAACCTGATGCGCGTGGTCGCGGTCGCGACCTTGCCCGCGATCGGCGCTTGCTCGTCCGATATCAGCTTGAGCAATGTCAACCTGCTGCCCGGGTCGAGCGCGTTCAAGCCCGATTGGCTGACGTTTTCGGGCGGCAAGCAGGATTTCACGTTGCGGGAAGTGACCGCGGAAGATCTGGTCGGCCCGGACGGACAATGCGCCGCGACCGTAGCCGCCGCGCCAGCTAGCTCGGCGGGTGTTGATGGCACCGACGGTTCAGCCGCCCGGCAAAGCGCCACCATCGAAGGCGGCATCGCGCTGCAAATGGTGGAGTGCGAGGTGGTCAGGCGCGCCGGTGCGCCGGACAAGCTCGACTTCGGCACCAATGAACGCAATGAGCGCACCGTGGTCCTGCTTTATAACCGCGGTCCGCGGCCGGGCATCTATCGTTTTGCCGGCGGTCGCTTGGTTTCGATCGAGCGCGGAGCGGAACCGCCGGCCCCCGCAAAGCAAAAGCGTCAGGCGCCAGCCAAGAAGCCGGCCCGCGTATAGTCGCTGCCCCGCCTTCATTCGCGGCGCTTCGGAAACCGCAATCCGAAACACCAATCGGCCAAATCGCGCAAACACTTCAGACGCTGGTTCCGCGTAACTGCGGCTTTGTTCTTGGGCGCAAGGGGCGTGCGCGACGGCGCGCCCCTTCCTTGCTGGGCGGCCGAAGGCCGCAGGCTTCGCTGTGACCCTTGCCGCTCCGCGGAACCGCCGCTATAAGCCGCCGCGATCCGATGCAATTCTCCTCCTTATTCGCTTAACGGACATTCCCCATGGCGGTCGAGCGTACCTTTTCGATCATCAAACCCGACGCCACCGCGCGCAATCTTACCGGCGCGATCAACGCGATGATCGAGCAGGCGGGTTTGCGCGTCGTGGCGCAGAAGCGCCTGCGCATCTCGCGCGAGCAGGGGGAAGCCTTCTACGCAGTGCATCGCGAACGGCCGTTCTTCGGCGAGCTGGTCGAGTTCATGACCTCCGGACCGGTGGTCGTTCAGGTGTTGGAAGGCGAGAACGCCATCGAAAAATACCGCGACCTCATGGGCGCGACCGATCCGGCCAAGGCGGCGCCCGGCACCATCCGCAAAACCCACGCCAAATCGATCGGCGAGAATTCCGTGCACGGTTCCGACGCGGCCGACACCGCGGCCAAGGAGATCGCGCAGTTCTTTTCGGGCAATGAGATCGTGGGATGATGGGCCCCGGATCGAGCGACAGACCGTCGCACGGCGGCTGCTCGCGGCCGGTCCAGCGGGTCGCTATGGTGGCAAGATAGGGCTTGAAACCCGGTAGCCGACAGCACGACGCGGTTCGGGTTCCTGCGCAGGCGCAATCCGCCGGCGCAGGACGACTGACGAAAGGTGGATCAGGTGGAACTGCTATGGAATGAGATCACGCATACGGCCTATTGGCTGGCCGCGTTGCAGATCATCTGGATCAACATCCTGCTGTCCGGCGACAATGCCGTGGTGATCGCATTGGCGTGCCGCATGCTGCCTCCGCGTCAACGCTTTTGGGGCATGATGATCGGTGCCGGCGTCGCGGTTCTGTTGCGGATCATTTTCACGATGATCGTCGCCCAGATCATGGCGTTCCCGTTCCTGAAATTCGTCGGCGGCGTCCTGCTGTTATGGATCGCGGTGAAGCTGCTGGTTCCCGAGGAGGATCACGGTGAAGGCAAGGTGGCCGCCGCCGACAGTTTGTGGCGGGCGGTGCGGATCATCGCCATTGCCGACATCGTGATGAGTCTGGACAACGTGATCGCGATCGCCGGCGCGGCGGATACCGCGGCGCTACGGATGAGCGGGGCCGTGGCCGCCCACCAGGCCGCGGAGCTGGCCGCCTATGTAAAGTTTTCGCTGATCGCCTTCGGTCTCGCCACCAGCGTGCCGTTGATCATTGCCGGTAGCGCCTTGCTGATGGCGGTGCTTGATCGGCTGCCCATTCTGGTCTGGGCCGGCGCGGGATTGCTGGGCTGGATATCCGGCGAGATCATGATCAAGGACACCGCGGTCGCCGGCTGGCTCGGTCCCGACCTGGTGCACCGCTACGAGTATTGGGCGGCCGCGGCCGGCGTCGTGTTTGTCCTCGGCCTGGGCTGGCTGATCCGTCGCGCCCGTCACAAGACGATGCTGGAACAGCCGCTGATCCTCGATCCGCCGGGGCCCGAAGAGTTCCCGCATCCGCATCCGGAGACGCCGGAAAAAGTGGGCCGCTAGCGCGACCCGCCCCCCGATAACGCGCGGCATGCTTTGCGTTTGCTCGCGCGGGTTTCGCAAATTGAAAACGAGGTCTGCTAAGGGCGGTCTACGTTGGCAACGGCCAGCGGCAGAGCCTTGCTAAGGTCGTATTTTTCATATTTTCTTTGTGTACAATCGGATTTTGGCCGGGCCGGCCGTGGCGTCGCTTGAATGCAATCGTTTCGGATTTCCCCAAAACCCGAGTTGTGCGCGGTTCGCAGCGAGTGCGATCGCGTAATCGGCAACCTCAGACTGATAACTCAGACTGATCTAGACTGGGAGACAGACGATGCAAAAGGGCACCGTCAAATGGTTCAATCCAACTAAAGGCTACGGGTTCATCCAACCTTCGAACGGCGACAAGGACGTCTTCGTCCATATCTCGGCGGTGGAGCGGGCTGGCCTCAGCACCCTCAACGAAGGGCAGACTGTCGAGTACGAGCTCGTGAGCAATCGCGGCAAGTCATCGGCGGAAAATCTCAAAGTGTCCTGACGCGGGGAGGCCGAGTCCGGCCAAGACCCTTAGCCAGTCATTCCCGTAGCCCCCGGCCTCGCGCCGGGGGTTTTATTTTTGGGTCAATCCGGCGATGTCGATATGGCATTGGCCGTCGATCATCCTGGCATGTCCGCCGGCAACGAGCTTGAGCGCCATCGGATAGAGCCGGTGTTCGGCCTCAAGCACGCGGGCGGCCAAGGTCTCGGCGGTATCGCCATCGAGCACCGGCACCGTGCTCTGGGCGATGATCGGTCCGGCATCCATGTCCGCGACCACGAAATGAACCGTCGCGCCGTGGTTCTCCACGCCCGCGGCCAGTGCGCGCTCATGAGTATTGAGGCCCTTGAAGTCAGGCAGCACCGACGGGTGGATGTTCAGCAGGCGGCCCTGCCAGCGCTCGACGAACCACGGCGTCAGCAAGCGCATGAAGCCGGCAAGGCAAACGAGTTCGATGTGGTGATCTTCCAACACGGCCTGCAGCGCCCGCTCGAAACTCTCGCGGTCCTTGCCGTGAACCGCGTGATCGACCACCGCACTGGCGATCCCGGCGTTGCGCGCTGTCGCGAGACCGGCTGCGTCGGGACGGTTGGAGACGATGAGGGCGATCTCCGCGGGATAGGCCGGATTCTTCGCCGCCTCGATCAGCGCCGCCATGTTGGAGCCGCGGCCGGTGATCAGGATCGCTACGCGCTTGCGGGCCATCACTCACCCGAGATTGAGGCGCCCGGAAAAGGCGACGCGCCCGGCATTGTCGTCGATCGGTACGATCGCCCCGAGCCGTGTCACCGTCTCGCCGTTTCGGCTCAATACCGCCGCCACGCCGTCGGCGTGTTCGGCATCCACCACTGCGATCATCCCGATGCCGCAGTTGAAGGTGCGCAGCATTTCGCCCTCCGCCACGCCGCCGGTGGCGGCGAGCCAGCGAAACACCGGTGCCACCGGAACGCTGTCGAGATCGATCGCGGCGCCGAGGCCCTGCGGCAACACGCGCGGAATGTTGTCGGGGAATCCACCGCCGGTGATATGGGCCAGCGCCTTAACGGCTTTGGTCTCACGAATGGCGGCCAGACAGGATTTCACATAGATGCGGGTCGGCGTGAGCAGGGCTTCGCCAAGCGTGCGCGCCTTGTCGAATGGCGCCGGCGCATCCCAGAGGAGGCCGCTCTTGGCGACGACGCCGCGGGCCAGCGAATAACCGTTCGAATGCACGCCCGATGACGCGATGCCGAGCACGATATCGCCGGCTGCCATGTCGCCGCGCGGCAGGATCGTGCCGCGTTCCGCCGCACCGACCGCAAAGCCGGCGAGATCGTAGTCGCCCGGCTGATAAAGGCCCGGCATTTCCGCGGTCTCGCCGCCGATCAGCGCGCAGCCGGCCTGCCGGCAGCCTTCGGCGACGCCTTTGACCACTTGCGCGCCGACCTCCGGCGCCAGTTTTCCGCAGGCAAAATAGTCGAGGAAGAAAAGCGGCTCCGCCCCCTGAACGACAAGATCGTTGACCGACATCGCGACCAGGTCGATGCCGATCGTGTCGTGCCGGCCGGTTTCGATCGCGATCTTGACCTTGGTGCCGACTCCGTCGGTGGCGGCGACCAGAACCGGGTCGGAAAAGCCGGCGCGCTTGAGGTCGAACAAGCCGCCAAAACCGCCGATCTCGGCATCGGCGCCGGCGCGTGCGGTGGAGCGGACCAGCGGCTTGATCAGCTCCACCATGCGGTTGCCGGCATCAATATCGACACCGGCCTCGGCATAGGTGAGGCCTTCGGGATTTTTGTTGGTCATTCGGTTGTCTCGCTCGCGGCCGGGTGGTACGGCGGAATCGCACGCTGTGCAATGGCTCGATCGCCGCTATACTGGAAATTGGAAGGAAGCATGCGCCGGTCCGCGGAAACAGGCCGGCGCATGAGCTGGGGCCGCCGGTTTGAGTATTCCGAATCTCATTACGCTTGCCCGCATTCTGCTGGTGCCCGTCATGGTCTGGGCGATCACCGCGGATGCGATGAAGATTGCCTTTCTGTTGTTTTTGGTTGCTGGGCTGAGCGATCTGATCGACGGTTTTCTGGCCAAACGCTTCGGCATGGCGACCGAGCTCGGTGCCTATCTGGATCCGCTCGCCGACAAGGCGATGATCGTCTCGATCTATGTCGCGCTCGGCATCGCCGAGGCGATACCGCGCTGGCTGGTCATCCTGGTGGTCTCGCGCGACATCATGATCGTCAGCGCCGTGATCCTGTCCTGGGTTGTCGGCAAGCCGGTCAGGCTCAAGCCGTTGCTTGTCTCCAAGCTCAATACGCTCGCGCAGATCGTGCTGGCGCTGCTGGTGCTGGGCTCGCGCGGCTACCAGTTTGACGCCGAGCCGGTGCTGACCCTTTTCGTGGGGCTGGTCGCCGCCTTGACCTTGCTGTCGGTCGCCTTCTATGTCGCCGAATGGGTCCGCCATATGAACGCCGCGGATTCCCCGCAATGAGCCGGTGAGGCCGACGGGTTGTCGGGTCACGGAAGGATGCGATGAGCTTTGAGCGGCAGCTGACGTTTTGGATCGCGACTTTCGTCGTGGTGGTTTTGCTACTGTGGCTGTTGAGCGATATCCTGCTTCCGTTCATCGCCGGCACGGCGCTCGCTTATTTGCTCAATCCGCTGACCAATCGGCTCGAGCGCCTCGGTCTCAATCGCACGCTGGCGGCGCTTGTCATCGTGAGCGTCGTGGTGCTGGCCTTCGTCTTCCTGATCCTGCTGATCGTCCCGATCGTGGTGGACCAACTGTCCGCGCTGATTTCCAACATTCCGGGATATGTCACGCGCCTGCAAGCGCTGCTGGCGGATCCAAGCCGCCCGTGGCTGGGCCGCGTCATCGGCTCGGGTGATACCAGCAAGACCATCGGGGATTTGGTCACCCAAGGGGCGGGGTGGCTGGCGGCATTCCTGCGCTCGCTGTGGTCGGGCGGCCGCGCGCTGATCTCGGTGTTTTCGCTGATGGTCGTGACGCCGGTGGTGGCGTTCTATCTGATCTGCGATTGGCCGCGCATGATCGCGACCGTAGACAAATGGGTGCCGCTGCCGCACCGCGATACCGTGCATGCGCTGGCGCGTGAAATCGACACCGCCATCGCCGGCTTCGTCCGCGGCCAGACCGCCGTCTGTCTCATTCTGGGCTCGTTCTACGCGGTGTCGCTCTCGCTGGTCGGGCTCAATTTCGGGCTGCTGATCGGCCTGATCTCCGGCCTCATCAGCTTCATCCCCTATGTCGGATCGATGACCGGGCTGGTGCTGTCGCTCGGCGTCGCTATCGCGCAGTTCTGGCCGGACTGGACATGGATCCTGATCGTGCTCGGTATTTTCATGATCGGGCAATTCGTCGAAGGCAATGTACTGGCGCCGAAGCTCGTCGGCCAAAGCGTCGGTCTGCATCCGGTGTGGCTGATCTTTGCGATGTTTGCCTTTGGATATTTGTTCGGTTTTGTCGGTCTGTTGCTCGCCGTCCCGCTGGCGGCTGCGGTCGGAGTGCTGTCGCGCTTTGCGCTGCGGAAGTATCTGGCAAGCCCGCTCCATACCGGCAAGCCGGGTTGACCGCCGTGCCCATCAGTCGCGCTCCGCGGCAGCTTGCACTTTCGCTCGATCATGCCGAGAGCTACGCGCGCGACGATTTTTTGAGCGGACCCTCCAATGCGGCGGCGCTGGCTCTGATCGAAAGCTGGCCCGATTGGCCCGACCGCGCAGTGATGCTGGTCGGTCCTGAAGGCTCCGGAAAGAGCCACCTCGCCGCAATCTGGGCGGCAGAGGCGGGGGCCCGGTCCGTCGCCGCCCATTCGCTCGAGCAAGCCGCGGTGCCGATGGCTTTGGCGACCGGTGCGCTGGTCGTCGATGAGGTAGCGCCGGGCGCCCTCGATGAGCGCGCGCTCTTCCATCTGCTCAATCTCGTGCGGGAAGAACGAGCGTTCGTTTTGCTGACCGCGCGCACGCCGCCGGCCGGGTGGGACTTGGAGATCCGCGACCTTGGTTCCCGGTTGAAGGCGCTGCCTGTGGTGGCCACGGCGGCGCCCGACGACGGCCTGCTGCGCGCGGTCCTGGTGAAGCTGTTTGCCGATCGTCAGTTGGCTGTCGATGAGGCCCTGGTCGGCTATGTAGCCACCCGGATCGAACGCTCGTTTGCGGCCGCGCGCGACATTGTGGCCCGGCTCGATCAGGAAGCGATGCGCCAGCAGCGCGCGTTAACCAGGGTGCTGGCGGCCGAGGTCTTGCGCGCCGACGAGGCTTGACGGGACGCCCGGCGCGGGCGCGTCATGTCATAGGACCGTCATGAATGGCGGCCATCATGTTCCCAATCGAAATTTCGGTTCATGGCAGATCGCGCACAAGCAGCTGTTATTGCTGAAGAAACCGCGTCGCCGACGGCCCCGGAGGGGACCGCGGGCGCGGTGGTGTCTGGGCTTGCCGCCAGCCCCGACCGCTTCATCAACCGGGAACTTTCCTGGCTGCATTTCAATCGCCGCGTGCTCGAGGAAGCCGAGAACGCGTCGCATCCTTTGCTGGAGCGCATCCGGTTTCTGTCGATTTCGGCAAACAACCTCGACGAATTCTTCATGGTGCGTGTCGCCGGCCTCAAGGCGCAGTTGCGTGCCGGCATTACCAGCAAGAGTCCGGACGGTCTGACGCCCGCCGAGCAGCTCACACGAATTTCAGAGGCGGTGTCGATACTGGCGGGCGATCAGCAGAAACGCTGGCAGGAGCTTCGCAAAGCGCTCGCCGAACAGGAAATCGTGCTGGTCGACGGCCCTGATGTGACCAAGAAAGAGAAGACGTGGCTGGAGGATCACTTCCTGCGCCATATCTTTCCTTTGTTGACGCCGCTCGCTATCGACCCGGCGCATCCGTTTCCGTTCATCCCCAATCTCGGCTTCACCATGGCGCTGGCCCTGGCGCGCGCCAGCGACGGCAAGGTGATGAATGCGCTGATCCGAATTCCAGGCAAGGTCGAGCGCTTCATCCGGCTGCCTGCCGGCGAAGGATCGTCCGCCGCACGGCTCATCACACTCGAGCAGGCGACCGTGCTCTTCATCGGCCGCTTGTTTCCCGGCTATGCGGTGAAAGGGCAGGGCGCTTTCCGGGTCATTCGCGACTCGGAAGTGGAAATCGAGGAAGAGGCGGAAGACCTCGTTCGCGTGTTTGAAACGGCGCTCAAACGGCGACGGCGCGGATCGGTGATCCGGCTCGAGCTGCAGGCGGCGATGCCGGCCGAGCTGCGGCGCTTCGTGGCACGGGCGCTGGCGGTCGGCGATGACGAGCTGTTCGTGGTCGACGGGATGCTCGCGCTCAGCGAATTGGTGCAGATTACCGGTGTCGACCGGCCGGATCTGGAATTCGTGCCCTATAATCCGCGCTTTCCGGAACGCATTCGCGAACAGGGCGGCGACTGCTTCGCGGCGATCCGCCAGAAGGATTTGATCGTCCATCACCCCTACGAGTCATTCGACGTCGTAGTGCAGTTCCTGCAACAGGCCGCACGGGATCCCAATGTCGTCGCGATCAAGCAAACGCTTTACCGGACCTCGGCTGAATCGCCGATCATCCGGGCGCTGATCGAGGCGGCGGAAGCGGGCAAGTCGGTGACGGCTCTGGTGGAGCTGAAAGCGCGCTTCGACGAGGAGGCCAATATCCGTTGGGCGCGCGATCTCGAACGCGCGGGCGCCCAGGTGGTGTTCGGTTTCATCGAACTGAAGATCCACGCCAAGCTCTCGCTGGTGGTGCGGCGCGAGGCCGGGGCGTTGACCTCATATGTCCATGTCGGCACCGGCAATTATCATCCGATGACGGCGCGCATCTATACCGACCTGTCGTTTTTCACCTCCGATCCGGCTGTCGCGCGCGACGTCGGTCTGGTGTTCAATTACGTCACCGGCTACGCGGAGCCCGCCGAACTGCAGAAGCTTGCGGTTTCGCCGGTCTCGCTGCGGCAGCGCATCCTCGACCACATCGCGCAGGAAATCGCGCACGCCAAAGCCGGCCGCCCGGCGGCGATCTGGATGAAGATGAATGCGCTGGTCGATCCCGATATCATCGACGCGCTGTACCAGGCTTCGGCGGCGGGGGTCGCCATCGACCTCGAGGTGCGCGGCATCTGTTGCCTGCGCCCGGCCGTGGCCGGTCTTTCCGAAAATATCCGGGTCAAGTCGATTGTCGGCCGCTTTCTCGAACACGGCCGCATCTATTGCTTCGGCATGGGGCACGGGCTCCCGCATCCCAAATCCGCGATCTATATCTCCTCGGCCGATATGATGCCGCGCAATCTGGACCGTCGGGTAGAGGTTCTGTGCCCGATCCTCAATCCGACCGTGCATGAGCAGGTGCAGGATCAGATCATGGTGGCCAACTTCAAGGACAATGAACAAAGCTGGATCCTGTTGCCCGATGGCACGTCGAATCGCGTAAAAGCGGCGGCGGGCGAGGAACCGTTCAACGCTCAGAAATATTTCATGACCAATCCGAGTCTCTCAGGCCGTGGCAAATCGCTCAAAGAATCGCCGCCGCGCAGTCTCATCCGGAGGCTCGAGCGCGGCTAAGCGCCGCCGGCAAGCGGTCGAGGGCGCACAAGGCCGTCTCGACTACGGTCCGCCGGTCGCGGTGATCGACATCGGGTCGAACTCGGTACGCCTCGTCGTCTACGAGGGCAAGACGCGCAGCCCGACCCCGATCTTCAACGAGAAAGTCCTGTGCGGCCTGGGCCGCCAAGTGCAAACGACCGGCCTGCTGGCCCCCGATGCCGTCGACAAGGCGCTCGCATCGCTGCGCCGGTTCCGCGCCCTTTGCGACCGGATCGCGGTGGCCAGGCTGTTCGTGGTGGCGACCGCGGCGTGCCGCGATGCCAGCAACGGCAAGGCTTTCATCGGCGAAGCGCAAAAGATCTGCCGCACCAAGATCGAGGTCATCTCCGGCAAGCGCGAGGCGCAATTGTCGGCACTCGGCGTGGTCTCGGGATTTCACCGTCCGGACGGGATCGTCGGCGATCTCGGCGGCGGCTCCCTCGAACTGACCGAGGTCCATGGCCATCGCGTCCGGCCTGGCGTCACGCTTCCGCTCGGCGGTCTGGCGCTGCAGGACATTTCCTCCAAATCGCTCAAGAAGGCCGAGAAGATCGTCACGAAAGCGCTGGAGGGTACCGACCTGCTGGACGCCGCCAAGGGCCGCACCTTCTACGCCATCGGCGGCACCTGGCGCGCGCTCGCCCGCCTGCACATGTGGCAGAAGGGTTACCCACTGCACGTCATGCACGGCTACGTCATGCCCGCGCGGGAGGCCTACGAATTCGCCAGCCTCGTCCATCGGGTGCATCCGGACACGCTGTCGCAGATCGAGGTGGTCGCCGCCGCCCGGCGCCCGCTGCTGCCCTATGCCGCGCTGGTGCTCGAACACCTGTTGCGGATCGGACGCCCCAAGGACGTGGTGATCTCCGCCATGGGCGTGCGCGAAGGTTTGCTCTATTCGCTGCTGCCTGCGGACGAGCGCCATAAGGACCCGCTGCTCGCCGCCGCGGCCGAGCTCAACGTGCTGCGTTCGCGCTCGCCCGCCCACGGCGACGAGCTGATCGCCTGGACCGACCGTTTCGCGGCTTCCTCGGGGCTGGACGAAACCGCGGAGGAGCGGCGGCTGCGTCATGCCGCCTGTCTGCTTGCCGATATCGGCTGGCGGGCGCATCCGGATTATCGCGGAGAGCAGTCGCTCAATATCATCGCCAATGCCACTTTTGTCGCGATCGACCATCCCGGCCGTACCTTCCTGGCGCTGGCCGTGTTCTTCCGCCATGTCGGACTGGTCGATGAGGAACTGTCGCCGCGGATGCGCGAACTCGCCTCCAGCCGCGTGCTTGACCGCGCGCGCGTTCTGGGCGCCGCGCTGCGGGTGGCCTATCTGGTCTCGGCCTCGATGCCCGGTGTGCTGCCGAGGACCCCGCTGGTGGTCAAGCGCGGCCGGCTGGTGCTGCGGTTCGGCAAGGGACTTGAGGATTTGGCCGGCGAACGCGTTTTCGTGCGGTTGCGGCAACTTGCCCGCCTGATCGGGCGCGAGCCGGTGATGCAAGCCGGCTGACCGGCTTATTCGCGCTCCACCGCCACCACCCGGTTCTTCTCGATCGCCAGCGCCAGCCGCCCGTGCTTGAGCGCGAGCGCCTTTTCGCCGAACAGATCGCGCCGCCAGCCGTGCAAGGCCGGCACGTCGGCGTCGTCGTCGGCTGCGATCCGGTCGAGATCGTCCACCGTGGCGATCACCTTGGCGGCGACTGCATGGGTCTCGGACGTCATCCGTAACAGCACCTTGAGCAATTCGACGGTGGCCTGCCCGTTGCCGACCTGCCGGTGGCGTTCAAGCCGCGGCAGCGTTTTGGGATCGCGGGCGATCCCGCGCTGCACCGCCTCGACGATCGCTTCGCCCCATTTCGACCGCTCGAAGCCCTTGGGCAGCGAGCGCAGTCCCCCGAGCCGCTCCACGGTGGTCGGCGCCTGTACCGCGATGTCGCCGACCACGTCGTCCTTGATCACGCGCCCACGCGGCACGTTCCGGGTCTGCGCCTCGCGCTCGCGCCAGGCCGCCACCTCCATCAGCACTGCCAGCTCGCGGGGTTTGCGCACGCGGGTCTTCATGCGCTCCCAGGCGCGCTCGGGCTCCATCCGATAGGTGTCGGGAGAGGTGAGGATCTTCATCTCCTCCTGCACCCATTCGGTCCGTCCGCGCTTGTCGAGGTCGGCGGAGAGATTGAGATAGACATCGCGCAAATGGGTCACGTCGGAGACCGCATAGACGAGTTGCGCCTCGCTCAGCGGTCGCCGGGTCCAATCCGTGAAGCGGTTCGACTTATCGAGGGTGTCGCCGGTGATGCGCTGCACCAGCTGGTCGTAGGAGATCGAGTCGCCGTAGCCCAGCACCATGGCGGCGACCTGGGTATCCACGATCGGGTGGGGGACGATGCCGGCCTCGTGCCAGACGATCTCGATGTCCTGGCGGGCGGCGTGGAAAACCTTGAGGACCTTCTCGTTGCCCATTAACGCGTAGAACGGCGCCAGATCGAGGTCCGGGGCGAGCGCGTCGATGACGAACGCTTCCTCGGTGCTCGCCATCTGCGCCACGCAGAGTTTCGGATAATAGGTGGTCTCCCGCAGGAATTCGGTATCGACGGTCACGAACGGATGCTCCGCCAGGCGGGCGCAGACTTCGGCCAGTTCCTTGCTGTCGGTGATCGGCTGCATGGCGGCTCAATAGCGTAGCGGGATGCGCTTGTCAGCGTGGGACGGCCTCACCCCACAGGCTTCGGTGGCTCATTTCACGGCGAAACCGCGCCGGCAGGGTGGCACCTGCGCCCTGTTCCGCGTTCTTGACAAGCCCCCCGCCGCATGACCCTTTCCGCGCGTCATTGGAAGCCGTTTTCATCATGCATCGCTACCGTTCCCACACCTGCGGCGCCTTGCGCGAGAGTGATATCGGCCAGAGCGTGCGGCTTGCCGGCTGGTGCCACCGCATTCGCGATCATGGCGGGCTGCTGTTCATCGATCTGCGAGACCACTATGGCCTCACGCAGGTCGTCGCCGATCCGGATTCGCCTGCGTTCAAGGCGGCCGAGCCGCTGCGGTCGGAATGGGTGGTGCGGATCGACGGCCAGGTGCGCAAGCGCCCGGCCGGAACCGAGAACCCGGATCTGGCCACGGGCGCCATCGAGATCTTCATCAACGAGATCGAAGTGTTGGGACCGGCTGGCGAGCTGCCGCTGCCGGTGTTCGGCGACCAGGAATATCCCGAGGACATCAGGCTCAAATACCGCTTCCTCGACCTGCGCCGCGAACGCTTGCACCAGAACATCATGCAGCGCGGGGCGATCATCGATTCGCTGCGGCGCCGGATGAAGGAGCAGGGCTTTTTCGAGTTTCAGACCCCGATCCTGACCGCCGCGAGCCCGGAGGGCGCGCGCGATTTCCTGGTGCCGTCGCGGCTGCATCCGGGGAAGTTCTACGCGCTGCCGCAGGCGCCGCAGCAGTTCAAGCAGCTTCTCATGGTCTCGGGCTTCGATCGCTATTTCCAGATCGCACCCTGCTTCCGCGACGAAGACCCGCGCGCCGACCGGCTGCCAGGAGAATTCTACCAACTCGACATCGAGATGAGCTTCATCACCCAGGACGACGTGTTCGCGGCCATGGAACCGGTGCTGCGCGGCACGTTCTCGGAATTCGCCGGCGGCTGGCCGGTGACGCAGGCCCTGCCGCGCATCACCCACCGCGACGCTATGCGCAAATACGGTACCGACAAGCCGGACCTGCGCAACCCCTTGGTCATCGCCGACGTCACCGACGAGTTCAAAGATCCGAGCGTCACCTTCAATGCCTTCAAGAACGTCATCAAGGCCGGCGGGGTGGTGCGCGCCGTCCCGGCGCCCGGGGCGGGTGCCCAGCCACGCTCGTTCTTCGACAAGCTCAACGAATGGGCGC
>JBKKAF010000131.1:0-18589 GCA_046714775.1 Xanthobacteraceae bacterium
TACAACTTCCCGCCCTTCTCGGTCGGTGAAACCGGCCGCGTCGGCGCGCCGGGACGGCGTGAAATCGGCCACGGCAAGCTCGCCTGGCGCTCACTCCATCCGGTGATGCCGTCGAAGTACGATTTCACCTACACCATCCGAGAGGTGTCCGAGATCACCGAGTCGAACGGCTCGTCGTCGATGGCCAGCGTCTGCGGCGCCTCCCTCGCGCTGATGGATGCCGGCGTGCCGCTGAAGCGGGCGACCGCGGGCATCGCGATGGGCCTGATTTTGGAGGACAAGCGCTTCGCGGTGCTGTCCGACATTCTCGGCGACGAGGACCATCTCGGCGACATGGACTTCAAGGTGGCCGGCACCGACCAGGGCATCACCTCGCTGCAGATGGACATCAAGATCGCCGGCATCACCGAAGAGATCATGAAGGTGGCGCTCGGCCAGGCGAAGGACGGCCGTCTGCACATCCTCGGCGAGATGGCGAAGGCGCTCACGGCCGCGCGCGCCGAACTCGGCGAGCATGCGCCGCGCATCGAGACGTTCAAGATCCCGACCGACAAGATCCGCGAAGTGATCGGCACCGGCGGCAAGGTGATCCGCGAGATCGTGGAAAAGACCGGCGCCAAAATCAACATCGAGGACGATGGCTCGGTGAAGGTGGCTTCCGCCAATGCCGAGTCGATCAAGGCGGCGATCAACTGGATCAAGTCGATCGCATCCGATCCCGAGGTCGGCCAGATCTACGAGGGCACCGTCGTCAAGGTGATGGACTTCGGAGCTTTTGTGAACTTCTTCGGCGCCAAGGACGGTCTGGTGCATATCAGCCAGCTGGCGCAGCGCCGGGTGCAGAACACCAAGGACGTGGTCAAGGAAGGCGACAAGGTCAAGGTCAAGTTGCTCGGCTTCGACGACCGCGGCAAGGTGCGGCTGTCGATGAAGGTGGTCGATCAGGAGACCGGCGAGGACCTCGAAGCCAAGCAGAAGGCCGAGGGCGACTCCGGATCCGACCAGCCGCGCGAGAACCGCGGGGTGGTGGGCGGAGAGTGACCTTTCAAGCATTCGGTGAGTGACGCGTTTGCGTCATCTCACCGGCAAGTTTGCAGACGCAAAGGGCGGCCGTTCGGCCGCCCTTTTTTTAGCGCCGTGTGACATTTCTCACAGCCTCAGCGAGCGGTTCCAACGCAGCTCGATCCGCAGTCGGGATAAGTGACGCGTTTCCGCCATCTCACCGGCGAATATGCATAGACGCAACGGGGGCGGCGATTCGGCTGCCCTTTGCATTGCACCCATTGTCGCCTGTTGCAGGCTGCTCGTACCTGGACCAATATCTGTCGCTTGCGCGGCATCATTGCGTAGGGCCAATGGGCAAATTTGCGAGAGCTGTTGCAATCCTTGTTTTGGCGTTCACAGGCCCGGCATCGGCGCAATCTTGGGCTGAATACCGCCCGACGGGCATTGGCTTTCGGATCGAAATGCCGGGAACGCCGGAGGTGACAACGAGCCCCGTCCAGACGACGTGGGGTCAAATTCCAACTACCATGGCAGTGATCGATAATGGTCCGATTGGCTTCATTGTCTCTCACAATGACTATCCAGAAAGCGAACTCGCCCAGAGAAGCGCAAATTCAATTTTGGACGCCGTGAGAGATGGACAGGTCGGCAAAGAAAACAAATTGATTAGCGAACAGCGATTGACAATGAACAAATACCTGGCTCGGCGGATATTAATTCAGGAAGGGGACCAGATCATAGTCAGCCAAATCGTACTGGCCGGACAGCGACTTTATCAGGCCATCTATGTTGGCCCACCAGGGACAGAGAATGGCGCGGATGCAAAAAGGTTCATCGATTCTTTTGCGATTGTTGCGCGCTGATCTGCGGACGGCGTGACGCTGCAAATGTCGTAAACGGAACCCTCCCCGCCGCTTTAGGAATTGCCGCGTCTCCGCGCGCCACCGACGATGTCGCCGACGATGCGGCCGAGCGCCGCAAAATCCTCCTTGCGCGGCGAGGTGCGCCGCCAGGCCAAGCCGATGGCGCGGCCCGGTTGCGGCTCGGCGAAACGCAAGAGCCTCACCCGCCGGTCGCGCACCTCCACATCCGCAGCGATCTGCGGCACCAGGGTTACGCCATAGCCGTTGGCCACCATCTGCATGACGGTGGCGAGGCTGGTGGCGCCGAGGCCCATGGCACTATCGCGGCGGCGCTGGCCACAAAAAGCCAGCGCTTGATCACGCAGGCAGTGGCCCTCCTCCAGCAGGATCAGCCGGTCCTGGTCGATGTCGCCAGAGGTGACGCGTGCGGTCCGGGGCCGCGCATCGCGGGCCGGCACCGCCAGGAGGAACGGATCCTCGAACAGGCTGACGCTCTCCAATTCCGGTCCTTCGAACGGGAGCGCCAGCATCACCACATCGAGGGAACCGCGCGTCAGTTCTTCGAGCAAAACCTCCGTTTGGGTCTCCCGCAACTCGATCCGCAGGTCGGGATAGCGCTGCTGCAGGACCGGCAGGATTTTCGGCAGCAGATAAGGCGCGATGGTCGGGATGACGCCGAGGCTGAGTGAGCCGGTCAGCAGGCGGCCGCGATGGCGGGCGGTATCGACCAGATCGCGCGAGGCAGCCAGCATCTGTGCGCCGCGCCGCGCTACTTCCTCGCCGATCTCGGTCAGCGCCACGTCGCCCGGACGGCGCTCCACCAATGCGACGCCGAGCAGCTTCTCCAGGTCGCGGATTTGCATCGACAGCGCCGGCTGGGTGACCGCGCAGGCCTCCGCGGCCCGCCCGAAATGCCGGTGTTCGGCCAGGGCTTCCAGGTATCGCAACTGCCGTAAGGTGAGCATGTTCGATCAGATATACTGATCGCAGGTTAAAGACAATCCGATTGGACCTTATATCGCTTGGTGGCCATAGTCCCGCCGGGGACGCCTATCTGGCGCCAACTCGCAAAAAAATACCGAACACGATCGGAGAGAAACATGGACGCAAAGACGGACGAGAAAGCGGGCAAGTGCCCGGTGCCGCACTCACGCGGCAGAATGAATCGCGACTGGTGGCCAAACCAGCTGAACATTGGCGCGCTGCACCAGAACACGCCCGATTCCGACCCGATGGGTAAGGACTTCGACTATGCCAAGGAATTCGACAGCCTCGACCTCGATGCGCTGATCAAGGATCTGCGCGCCCTGATGACGGACTCGCAAGAGTGGTGGCCGGCCGACTACGGCCACTACGGACCATTCTTTATCCGCATGACCTGGCACGCCGCAGGCACCTACCGCGTCGGCGACGGCCGCGGCGGCGGCGGTCGGGGCCAGCAGCGCTTCGCGCCGCTCAACAGCTGGCCCGACAACGGCAACCTCGACAAGGCGCGCCGGCTGCTGTGGCCGATCAAGCAGAAGTACGGCCGCAAAATCTCCTGGGCCGACCTTTTGATCCTCACCGGCAACGTCGCGCTCGAGTCGATGGGCTTCAAGACCTACGGCTTCGGCGGCGGGCGTGCTGATGTGTGGGAGCCGGAAGAACATGTGAACTGGGGCACCGAAGAGGCATGGCTTGCGGACACGCGCTACAGCGGCGATCGTGAGCTTCACGGTCATTTCGGCGCCGTGCAGATGGGCCTCATCTACGTCAATCCGGAAGGCCCGAACGGCAAGCCCGACCCGGCCGCGGCGGCGCGCGACATCCGCGAAACGTTCAGGCGCATGGCGATGAACGACGAAGAGACGGTTGCGCTGATCGCCGGCGGCCACACCTTCGGCAAGGCTCACGGCGCGGGTCTTGGGAGCCATGTCGGCGCCGAGCCTGAGGGCGCTGACATTGAGCATCAAGGCCTCGGCTGGGCGAGCACCTTCGAAAGCGGCATGGCCGGCCACACCATCACCAGCGGTCTGGAAGGCGCATGGACCCCCACGCCGACCAAGTGGGACAACAGCTACTTCGACACGCTGTTCGGCTTCGAGTGGGAGCTGACCAAGAGCCCCTTCGGCGCAAACCAATGGAAGCCGAAGAACGGCGGCGGCGCGGACCTCGTGCCGGACGCGCACGATCCCAAGAAGAAGCACGCGCCGATGATGGCAACAACCGACATCGCGCTGCGCGTGGACCCGGCCTACGAGAAAATCTCGCGGCGCTTCCACCAGAACCCGCAGGAACTCGCCGAGGCTTTCGCGAAGGCTTGGTACAAGCTCACGCACCGCGACATGGGCCCACACAGACTCTATCGCGGCAAGCTCGTGCCGAAAGAGCCGCTGATTTGGCAGGACCCGATCCCCGCGGTCGATCATCCACTGATCGACAACAAGGACACCGAGTCGCTAAAGGCGAAGATCCTCGCATCCGGTCTGTCGGTGTCTCAACTCGCCTCAACGGCGTGGGCGTCGGCCTCGACGTTCCGCGGTTCTGACAAGCGCGGCGGCGCCAACGGCGCGCGCATCCGCCTCGCGCCGCAGAAGGATTGGGAGGTGAACAATCCGCCTGAGCTGGCGAAAGTGCTGCAGAAGCTCGAAGCGATCCAGAAGGAGTTCAACGCGCAGGCTGCAGGCGGCAAGAAGGTCTCGCTCGCCGACCTGATCGTTCTCGGCGGCAGCGCCGCGATCGAGAAGGCGGCGAAGGCGGCCGGCCACGACGTCAAGGTTCCCTTCACGCCGGGGCGCATGGATGCGTCGCAGGAACAGACAGAAGTGGAGTCCTTTGCTTATCTCGAACCGCGGGCCGACGGCTTCCGTAACTATCTGAGCCGGCCGATTATGCCAGCGGAAGAGCACTTGGTGGATCGGGCGCAGTTGCTGATGCTGTCGGGCCCTGAAATGACGGTTCTCGTCGGCGGCCTGCGGGTGCTGAAGGTTGGCCAGCCTGAGCATGGCGTGTTCACCAAGCGGCCCGAGACGCTGACGAACGACTACTTCGTCAACCTGCTCGACATGAATACGAAGTGGCAAGCGGTTCCTGGATCCGAAGGGGTGTTTGAAGCGCGCGACCGCAAGACGAACGAACTCAAGTGGACCGGCACGCGCGTCGACCTCATCTTCGGCTCGCACTCCCAGCTCCGCGCGCTTGCGGAAGTCTATGGGAGCTCGGACGCGAAGGAGAAGTTCGTGAAGGACTTCGTGGCGGCGTGGACCAAGGTGATGAACCTCGACCGCTTCGACCTCGTGACCCGCGCCAAGGCGGCGTAGGCCGCCGAGTAACGCTGGTTTAGCGTCAGAGACGATCTACGGCCGGGCCTTTGGGCCCGGCCGTTTTGTTTAATTGAGCATGATGTTTTCCGAAAACTGGCTCTCACCCCGGATCAAGTCCGACGCAGGCTTTATCGGCAGCATGTTCTAGAAGAAGCGCCAATTGATCCAGATTGCGGCGATGATGGCCAGAGCGAGAAGCCCCGTGGCTAGCCGCATCCACGACCGTTTCACATAGAAATCGAGCATGAGGCTATTGCGCCGCGTCCTTGACCACGGCGCGCTCCCCGTCACCATTCTCGGTCTCGCGATCGCGCTTGAGCGCGTCCGGATGCGGCATGGTGATGATGTTGTACCCGGAATCGACAAAGTGAATGTCGCCGGTGACGCCGGTGGATAGATCGGAAAGAAGATAAAGCGCCGCCCCGCCGATTTCCTCGAGAGTCACGCCGCGCTTGAGCGGCGAATGCCGCTGCTGGAAGGCGAACATCTGCCGGGCGTCGGAGATTCCGGCGCCGGCCAGGGTGCGGATCGGCCCGGCCGAGATGGCATTGACGCGGATCGCCGACGGCCCGAAATCGACCGCCAGATAGCGCACCGATGCTTCCAGCGCCGCCTTGGCCACGCCCATGACGTTGTAGTTTGGCATCGCACGCTGCCCGCCATTATAGGTCAAGGTCACCATGGCGCCGCCGGCCGGCATCAGCGCCGCCGCGCGCTTGGCCACTTCGGTAAAGGAAAAGCAGGAGATCAGCATGCTGCGCAGGAAGTTCTGCCGCGTGGTGTCGGCATAGCGCCCCTTCAGCTCGTTCTTGTCGGAAAACGCAATGGCGTGGACCAGAAAGTCGAGCGAGCCCCATTTTTCGGCAAGCGTGGCGAACACGCCATCCACCGAAGCGACGTCCTCGACGTCGCACGGCAGCACCAGCGAGGATCCGACGGACTCAGCCAGCGGTTTTACCCGGCGGCCGAGCGCTTCGCCCTGAAAGGTGAAAGCCAGCTCCGCGCCGTGGGCGGCGACCGTCTTTGCGATACCCCAGGCGATCGAGTGGTCGTTGGCGACCCCCATGACCAGCCCGCGCTTGCCCTGCATCAACTGAGTCATGCCACCAATAACCACTCTACGAGCCCGCATTCTCGCGGGCGAGGATTACAGCTTCCGCCTCACACGTCGAGCCGCTTGAACGCCAGCGAGGCGTTGGTGCCGCCGAAGCCGAATGAGTTCGACAGCACGCAGCCGAGTTTTACGTCGTCGCGCCGCTCGCGCACGATCGGAATGTCGGCGAAGGCCGGATCGAGCGTTTCGATATTGGCGCTTTCGCAGATGAAGCCGTTGTTCATCATCAAGAGCGAGTAGATCGCTTCCTGCACACCGGCGGCGCCCAGCGAATGACCGGTCAGCGACTTGGTCGCCGAGATCGGCGGGCACTTGTCGCCGAATACCTCGCGGATCGCCTCGATTTCCTTGATATCGCCGATCGGCGTCGAGGTGGCGTGCGGGTTGATGTAATCGACCGGCGCACCGACCGTCGACAGCGCCATCTTCATGCAGCGCATCGCGCCCTCGCCCGAAGGCGCCACCATGTCTTCACCGTCCGACGTCGCGCCATAGCCGGCAACCTCGGCATAGATCTTGGCGCCGCGCGCCTTGGCGTGCTCGAGCTCCTCGAGCACCAGCACACCGGCGCCGCCGGCGATGACAAAACCGTCGCGATCCACATCATAGGCGCGCGACGCCTTGTCGGGCATCTGGTTGAATTTGGACGACATCGCGCCCATGGCGTCGAACAGCACCGACAGCGTCCAGTCGAGATCTTCGCAGCCGCCGGCGAAGATCACATCCTGCTTGCCGACCTGGATGGTTTCCGCGGCGTTGCCGATGCAATGGCTGGAGGTCGCGCAGGCGGAGGAAATGGAATAGTTGACGCCCTTGATCTTGAACCAGGTGGCGAGCGTGGCCGACGCCGTCGAGCACATCGCCTTGGGCACGGCGAACGGGCCGACGCGCTTGGGGCCCTTGCTGCGGGTTATGTCGGCGGAGTCGACAATGGTGCGGGTCGAAGAACCGCCGGAACCCATGATGATACCGGTTCGCTCGTTGGAAACGTCGCCAGCTTCCAGGCCGGCATCGCGGATCGCCTGCTCCATTGCGACGTGATTCCAGGCGGTGCCGGTACCGAGGAAACGCATGGCGCGGCGATCGACTGCTTCGCTCGGATCCAGCGTGGGCGCGCCGTGCACCTGGCAGCGAAAGCCGAGCTCGGCATATTTGTCGGCGCGCACGATGCCCGACTTGGCGTCGCGCAAGCTCGCCAGGACTTCCTGGGTATTGTTACCGACCGAAGAGACTATGCCCATCCCGGTGACGACAACCCGCCTCATACGCGCCTCTTCCGTTGCATGATCAGCGCGCGCCGCCGCGCGGTGTACCGTGCCGTCATGCGCCGCTCGGCTGCATCGCCTGGTCCTGCCGGAACAAGCCGACCTTCAGATCAGCCGCCCGGTAGATAATGGCGCCGTCGGCCGACAGCCAGCCGTCGGCAATACCGAGCACGAGCTTGGTGCGCATGACTCGCTTGATGTCGAGTCCGTAGATGACTTCCTTGACGTTCGGAAGAACCTGACCGGAGAATTTCAGCTCGCCCAACCCGAGCGCGCGGCCCTTGCCGGGCGAACCGAGCCAGCCGAGGAAGAAGCCGAGCAATTGCCAGAGCGCATCGACGCCGAGGCAGCCCGGCATGACCGGATCGCCCTTGAAGTGGCAGGGGAAAAACCAAAGGTCGGGCTTCAGATCGAGCACCGCCCGCACTGCGCCCTTGCCGTATTCGCCGCCGCCCTCGGCGATCTCGGAAATACGGTCGAACATCAGCATCGGAGGCAGAGGCAGCTGCGGGCCGTCCTTGAACAGTTCCCCGCGGCCACAGGCCAGTAGGTCCTCATAGTCGAAGCTCGCGCGCCGCTCACCCATCGATCCGTCCGTCATTGCTGCCATTCCGGTCCAAGCGGGAATTCCTAACATAGGCGGCCGGGGGAGAAAACCGACCATCGCGGCTTGCGTCCGCCGGCCGCAAGTGCCATCTGAAAGGAGGCCTGTTGCGAGAGAGTTGCATCTTTCCGACGATATGTTACAAATGTAACGATCACGCAAGGCAACGTCTGGCGGAGCAGTTCGCGTATCATGACGCCATCGCGCAGCATGGTTTTCACCAGCACCGAAGGGTTCGAGCCGCAGTCGCAGGAGCCGCGCGCGGTTCTTACCGGCTGTCCTTGGCATGACGTCAAGGCGATGCTGCGAGACGTGGGGCTGCGGCCCACGCGCCAGCGCATGGCGCTCGGCTGGATGCTTTTCGGCAAGGGCGACCGGCACCTCACCGCGGAAATGCTCTACGAGGAAGCGACCAAGGCAAAAGTACCGGTGTCGCTGGCGACCGTCTACAACGCCCTGCACCAGTTCACCGAGGTCGGGCTGTTGCGCCAGGTCGCGGTCAACGGTTCAAAAAGCTATTTCGATACCAATGCATCGCAGCACCATCATTTCTTCATCGAAGGCGAAAACAACCTGCTCGATATTCCCGATCGCGATGTGGTGGTCGGGAAGACGCCTATCCCGCCCGCCGGCTACGAGATCGCGCGCGTGGACGTTGTCGTGCGGCTGCGCCGCAAGAGCGGCTGACGCGAGGCTTTCACTTCAAGGCACCAAAGCGAGCTGACCGCGCCGTACACCTGCGGCGTGCGGGCGCTTGCGTCGTGGCGGCGCCGAGTGTCAACTGATGCGGCCGGCTCGCAGCAAGCCGGCGCCGAGCGGCGCACCGATCGTCGCCTTTGCAGCAGGAGCCGACGCCATGTCCCCGATCTTCGCTGGCCACATTGCAGGTCTCGCATCCGTATTGGCGATGCTGGCTGGCTCCGGCTTCGCGCAAGGCCTGGAAGACCGGGTCGTGATCGTCACCTCGTTCTCCAAGGACCTCACCGAACCCTACGCCCAGGCGTTTCAAAAAAAATATCCCGGCACCAGGGTCGAGGTGCAGAACCGCAATACTGCCGCCGCCGTGACCTTCATCCGCGAGACGCGATCGAGCCCGCCCGACATCATGTGGGCCTCGGCGCCGGACGCCTTCGAAGTGCTCAAGAAGGACAAGCTGCTGCGGAAATACCAGCCGCAGGCGCAAGGCATCGCCCAGAAGGTGGGCTCCTATCCGGTCAACGATCCTGATGGGTTCTTCGTCGGCTTCGCGGCTTCCGGCTATGGCATCATGTACAACACGCGTTACCTCAGCGCCAATAAACTGCCGGCGCCGAAGGAATGGGACGACCTGAAGAAGCCCAGCTATTTCGGCCATATCGGCATTTCGGCGCCCTCGCGCTCCGGCACCACGCATCTCACGGTCGAGACCATTCTGCAGGGCGAAGGCTGGGACAAGGGGTGGGCCACACTGCTGGAGATCGGCGGCAACCTGGCGCAGGTGTCCGACCGCTCATTCGGCGTGCCCGACGCCGTCAACAGCGGACAGTACGGCATCGGCATCGTGATCGACTTCTTCGGCCTGTCGGCCAAGGCCTCGGGGTTTCCGGTCGACTTCGTCTATCCGACCGTGACCACCATCGTGCCGGCCAATGTCGGCATCATTGCCAATGCAAAGAACCCGAAGGCGGCGGAAGCCTTCGTGGAGTTCCTGTTGTCGGAGGAAGGTCAGCAGATCCTGCTCGACCCGAAAATCCAGCGCCTGCCGGTGCGGGCGAGCACCTACGACAAAGCGCCCGCGGACTATCCCAATCCGTTCAAGGATGCGCGGCTGGGCGCGCGCGTGAGCTTCAACTCGGAACTGTCCGAGGGACGCTACGAATTGCTCAACTCGCTCTATGACCGCGTGGTGACATTCCGGCTGCGAGAACTCAACGCCGCCTGGAAGGCGATCCACACCGCGGAGGCGAAGCAGGGTGCGAGTGCCGAGGCCAAACGGCTGATCGCGGACGCGCGCAAGCTCGCAGGTTCCGTACCGATCAGCGAAAAGGAAGCGAGTGACCCGTCGATCGCGGGCTCATTCCAGGCGCTCAAGCCGAGCGCCAAGCCGGCCGGCCGACAGGCCGAGTTCGAGAGCCGCTGGGATTCCGCAGCGGCCAAGAATTATGCCGACGCCCGCGCGCTGGCGGAAAAAGCATTGGCCGCGAAGTAATGTAGAGCGCTGCTCCCAGTTGAACGGGGGTCGCCGATCTAAAAACCCGGCGGGTTGGGGGTCGAGTGAGCGTCGCCCAGGAAAGAGTAGGCCTTCCGCTTCATGGGAAGGGCAGCGGCTGGGCCGCGCGTTTCGGGGCGAGCACCACCCAGGTCATCATTCTCGTTCTCATCGCGCTGTTTCTGCTCGCCTTCATGATCGTGCCGCTGCTGCGGGTGATCGTGGTCGCCTTCACCGGGCATGACGGCGGTTTCACACTGGTTCATTTCGGAGACTTCTTCCAGACCGCGCTGCTGCGTGAGTCGTTCTGGAATTCGATCTATGTCGCGGTCATGACGGTGGTGGTGGCGAGCCTGATCGCGGTGCCGTTGGCCACCCTGATCGTACGCTTCCGTTTTCGCGGGGCGGCGCTGATTCATACGCTCGGGGTCGTCCCGCTGGTGATGCCGCCGTTCGTCGGTGCGGTTGCCATGCAACTGATCTATGGCCGTAACGGAGCCATCAATCTGTTGTTGCTCGACTGGTTCGGTTTCCGCATCCCATTCATGGAAGGACTGAATGGGGTCATCTTCGTCGAAGCGCTGCACTACTTTCCATTCATCCTGCTCAATCTGTCGGCATCGCTCGCCAATATCGATTCGGCCATGGAAGAGTCTGCGCAGAACCTCGGCACGCATGGCTTCACTTTGTTTCGGCGCATCGTCTTTCCGCTGGCGCTGCCCGGATACGTCGCTGGCGCAGCGCTGGTGTTCGTCAAGGTATTCGACGATCTCGCCACCCCGCTGCTGCTCAACGTCACCAATATGCTGGCCCCACAGGCCTATCTGAAGATCACCTCGGTGGGCATCAGCGATCCGATGGGCTACGTGATCTCGGTGTTCATGATCATCTGCTCGCTTGGCGCCATGGCGCTGGCCGCGCTGACCCTGCGCGGGCGAGATTTCGCCACCCTGCAGCGCGGCGGCGGCGGACTGTCGCGCCGCTCCATGGGTCCGCTCGGCAATACGGTGGCGGGCGTCTTCGTCGTGCTGGTGCTGCTGCTGGTCCTATCGCCGCATATCGGCATTTTCCTGCTGTCGATCGCCACCGTCTGGTCGTTCGCTGTCCTGCCGGACAGCTACACGCTCGCCCACTACACCGCGGTGTTCCGCGAGGCGACACCGCTTATCTCCAACACCATCCTGTATTGCGGGCTGGCCGCGCTGATCGACGTCATTGTGGGCGGGGCGCTCGCCTATATCGTGTTGCGCACCCGGCTGCCGGGCCGGCGGCTGGTCGAACAGGTCGCCATGGCGGCGGTGGCGGTGCCGGGCTTGGTGCTCGGCATCGGGCTCCTGCGCACCTATTACGACGTCAAGCTGCCATTTTCAGGCGAGTCGCTCGCGACCTTCTGGTTCATGCTAGTGATCGCCTATGCGGTGCGGCGCCTGCCCTATGCGCTGAGCGCCGCGACCGCAGCGCTGCAGCAGTTGCATGTCAGCCTGGAGGAAGCGGCGGAAAATCTCGGCGCCGGCAAATTCACCACGCTGACGCGCGTCGTCGTTCCCTTGATGACCGGCGGCTTGCTCGCGGGCTTCGTGACCAGCTTCGCCACGGCGGCGGTCGAACTGTCGGCCACGCTATTGCTGGTCGCGCGCCCGCCCGACGCACCGCTGGCCTACGGCATCTATGTCTATATGCAGTCGGCCGCCGGCCGCGGACCGGGCGCTGCGCTCGGGGTTATTGCGGTGGTGGTGGTCTCGATCGCCACCTACCTCGCCTACCGCGTCGCCGAGCGCGAGCGCGGCCTGAAATCGCGCGAGGTTTTCTAATGGCGCGCGCTGTGCTCGGCACCTCACGCGGTTGCGCCACATCGTCCCCTCCCCCGCTTGCGGGGGAGGGTCAGGGAGGGGGCATGCATAAAGATTCGCGCAAGGTCACCCCCTCCCCACCCCTCCCCCGTAAACGGGGGAGGGCGACCACCGCGTTCGCCGCGCAGCGCTCGGTATCCTCGCAACGACACCGCTCTTGCCCGTACACGTGCAAGCTGGTTTCACGGCACCATCGCCTCCCACCCACGAGGCCGGGGCGATGACCCGCGGGGTCACCATCGAGCATGTCAGTTTCCGCTATGGCGCCACTGCCGTGCTCGACGACATCGATCTCGCCGTGGAGCGCGGCGAGTTCTTCGCGTTTCTCGGGCCATCGGGATCCGGCAAGACCACGCTGCTACGTCTGGTGGCGGGCTTCGGCAGACCGTCCGGCGGCCGCATCTTGATCGGCGAGCGCGACGTCACCCGGCTGCCGCCCTGGAGCCGCAATGTCGGCATGGTGTTTCAGAGCTATGCGCTATGGCCGCATATGAGCGTCGCCAAGAACGTCGCCTTCGGCCTGGAGCGCCGCAAGCTCGGGCGCGCCGAAATCGAACGCAAGGTCCGCGACGCGCTTGATCTGGTCGGACTGACGGCCTATGCCGATCGCCGCCCTGCGCATTTGTCGGGCGGCCAGCAGCAGCGCGTCGCGCTCGCCCGCACATTGGTGATCGAGCCCGAAGTGCTGCTGCTCGACGAGCCGCTGTCCAATCTCGATGCCCGGCTGCGGGTCGATATGCGGTCCGAGCTGCGGCAGTTGCAGCGCAAGCTCGGCCTCACCGCGATCTATGTCACCCACGACCAGGAGGAGGCCAATGCCATCGCCGACCGCTTGGCGGTGCTCGATCAGGGCCGCATCCAGCAGGTCGGTAAACCGATCGAGCTGTACGACCGGCCGGCCAACCGCTTTGTCGCCACCTTTCTTGGCACTGCCAACCTGATCGACGGGGCGATCGAGGCGAACGGCCGTTTTGTCGCGGCCGACGGATTCGTGCTGACCGGAATTACCGGACCGCCGGGCCCCGCCTGCATCTCGATCCGTCCGCAGGACATCGTCGTGACCCGGCCCGAGAGTGGCATTGCCGCGCAGGTGACGGAGCGCGAATTCCTTGGCGGGGTGACGCGCTATCGGATGCAGGCCGGCCGCCACGCGATCATTGTCGACATACCGCACCGGCGCGGCGATCAGACTTACGATGTGGGAGCGGGAATCGGTCTTTTGATCGAACCGAAGCAAGTGTCGGTGCTGCAATAGGCTCGCACGGCAAACCTGCCGCGTCTTACTCGCGGAAAGCCTCGCGGATCACTCCACCTTTTCGTTCAGGTAGACGCCCCAGAGGCGCTCCTGCGCGATCCAGCCATCGAAGCCGGAACCGGTGATGCGGCACCAAGCGCCGGTGCATCGCTTTACCGAACCGAACACGCCTGCTTGCAGGCGGGCGACCACCGCTCCTTCCGCACTCGCCTTGTCGTAGAGCGGGACCAGATCATTCTTGTCGCGCGGCATCACCACCCCTGTCCGCCGCCCCGACAGCATGGAATGGTAGACCCAGCCTTCCGATCCTTCCCAATCGCGTATGCGGCGCCAATTGTCCGATTCGGCGGTGACCTCCACCGGCAGGCCGGCGCGCTGGTATTGCCAGGCGACGGCATGGTCGCGGGTCGGGCCGCCGCGCACGTTGACCTTGTCCGGCTTGAGGCTGACGAATCGCGGCACCGGCAGGCCGCTGGCGGAACCGGTCAATTCGCCCGCCGCCTGCGCCGGCGCGATCAGGACGATGGAGAGCACCACGAAAAGACCGCGCGCCAGCCATACCGACGGCGCGGCACGGCGTCTCTCCAGAGCGCAACGGCGATCGGCAATGCGGTGGGTCATGCAGGGAAGCTAACGCGACACGGTGCTAGTGTGGCGGTTCAGAAGTTCCCCATTCCTTGCGGTTGGGTCGGGAGGTAACTTCTTAACCAAAGCCACACTAGCCACACTATGATTTCTAGTGTCCCTTTGAATCCGAAGTTCGCAAACGCGCTCGCAGCAGGGAGTGTGCGAACTTCGGATTCGGGACACTAGCGGCATGGGTGCCTTGTCTTGACCGGACCATCTGGTAGAGAGGGACCGCGTTCGCCACAGACCCAGCCAATGGGATTGGGCAGTGTCGAACGGCAGGGTTAAAGAGGGCTGAACGCCTTGAGAAAAACGGCAGCTGATGCCGTTTTGCCACGCCTGACGCCAGGTGCGAGCGATGCCGAAACCCAAGAAACCGCTGGTCGTGGTCACCCGCAAGCTGCCGGACAGCGTCGAGACGCGCATGCGCGAATTGTTCGACGCAAAGCTCAACCTCGACGACAAGCCGATGAGCCAAGCCGATCTGGCCGAAGCGGCGAGGAACGCCGACGTCCTGGTGCCCACGGTCACCGACCGCATCGATTCCGGCGTGCTGAGCAAGGCCGGCGACAAGCTCAAGCTGATCGCCAATTTCGGCAACGGCGTCGACAATATCGACGTCGCCGCAGCTGTCGGACGCGGCATTACCGTGACCAATACGCCGAACGTGCTGACCGAGGACACCGCCGACATGACCATGGCGTTGATCCTGGCGGTGCCGCGGCGGCTGGCCGAGGGCTTCGAGATTCTCGAGCACGGCAAGTGGCAGGGCTGGTCGCCGACCTGGATGCTCGGTCACCGCATCTGGGGCAAGGGGCTCGGTATCATCGGTATGGGACGCATCGGCCAAGCGGTGGCGCGGCGCGCCCGCGCCTTCGGCATGTCGATCCACTATCACAACCGCCGCCGGGTCGCGCCGCGCATCGAAGAAGAGCTGGGCGCCACTTATTGGGAAAGCCTCGACCAGATGCTGGCGCGCATGGACATCGTGTCGGTCAACTGCCCGCACACGCCGGCGACTTATCATCTGCTCTCGGCGCGGCGGCTCAAGCTGATGCGATCCGAGGCCTATCTCGTCAATACCGCGCGCGGTGAAGTGATCGACGAGAATGCGCTGGTGCGCTTGATCGACGCCGGCGAGATTGCCGGCGCCGGTCTCGACGTGTTCGAGCACGAGCCCGCCGTCAATCCCAAGCTGGCCAAGCTCGCCCGCGCCGGCAAGGTGGTGCTGCTGCCGCATATGGGCTCGGCAACGCTGGAAGGCCGCATCGACATGGGCGAGAAGGTCATCGTCAATATCCGGACCTTCATGGACGGACACAAGCCGCCGGACCGCGTCCTTCTGTCGATGCTGTAACGCTTCCGCGCCCCCCTCCCCAGCGCGAAAATTTGTCGTATCATCCTGCATGACCATTCGCTCGAGGAGCTTGCTATGGGCAGGTTGATCGCAGGCGCGGCCGCACTTGTTCTTGGCACGCAGATTCTTGGCACGCAGATTCTTGGCACGCAGACCATTTTGGCCGGGCCGGCCGGGCGGCTGCAGCCGAAGGACATCCAGGCCACGTTTTTCAACGGCCAGGCTTTCACCGCTTCGACGCCCGCCAATGTCAAATACAAGATGGTGTTCACATCGGACGGAAAGATGACCCGCGAACCGGTCGGCAAAACTGGCGCCAAGAACGAAGGCACCTGGCGGCTCAATCCGGAGGGATTCTGCACCACCTGGAAGGGCGCCAAGCAAAACTGCTTCACCGTGCTGTCCAGCGGCCAGAACAAATGGTCGGTCATCGCCGGCACGCAGGCGATCGCCTATTGGTCGAAATGAAACCGGTTATTGGTGGCCCGACAGATCTTTGACGGTGGGGTTCTCGCCGCTTAGCGGATTGGCGGGATCCCAGCCATAGGAGAGCGTCTCGAACCGCATGGAGCGGGCGTCGAGCATCACCAGCCGTCCGACCAGCCCTTCGCCAAATCCGACGATCTCGCGGATCACTTCAAGCGCCATCAGCGAGCCGAGCACGCCGGCGAGCGCGCCCAGGATGCCGGCCTCGGCGCAGGCCGGGACGGTGCCGGGCGGCGGCGGCTCCGGAAACAGGCAGCGATAGGTGGGATTCCGTTTTCCGTCCGGCGCCCGCTCGTGCGCCCGGATGGTGGTGAGCGTGCCGTCGAAGGTGCCGACCGCGGCGGTGACCAGCGGTCTTTGGGCAAAGAAACAGGCATCGGACACCAGATAGCGGGTTGCGAAATTGTCCGAGCCGTCCGCCACGATGTCATAGTTGGCAATGAGCTCAAGTGCGTTGCCGGCGGCGAGGCGCTCGGCATGACATTCCACCGTCACGTGCGGATTAAGCCGGCGGATTGCGGTTGCCGCGCTGTCGACCTTCGGTGTGCCGACATCCGGCGTGGCGTGAATCACTTGCCGCTGCAGGTTCGACAGCGCCACGGTGTCGTCATCGATCACGCCCAACGTGCCGACACCGGCGGCGGCCAGATAGAGCAGCACCGGCGCGCCCAGCCCGCCGGCGCCGATCACCAGCACCCGTGCGCGCTTGAGCGCAGCCTGTCCGGGCCCGCCCACCTCGCGCAGCACGATGTGGCGGGCATAACGTTCGAGTTCGTCGGCGTTCAGCATGGGCAGCGCTTATAGCATCTCCGTTGCGGACCGGTACCTGTCCACCCCACGTCAACCGCCGCATTTGCGCCTGAGCACCGATCGGCTAGGCTAGTTGGCATGCGTATTGTCCGTATCGTTGCTGCGCTTTCCGTCATCGCTTTCTCGGCCAGCGTTTTGGTGGCCGGGCTGCTGTCACAGTCCGGCGCGGTGCACGCCGAGGCCGCCAAGAAGAAGGCGGCGCCCAAGAAGAAGCCGGCGGCGGCGCAGTCCGGCCGAGAGGTCTATGCCGCCATGCCGCTTTCGGAGCGCCTCGCCATCCAATTCGACCTGGCCTGGAGCGGCGATTACAACGGCCTGATCACCGGCGAGTTCGACGACCGCTCCATCGCCGCGGTGAAATCGTTCCAGAAGAGCAACACGTTCAAGGATACCGGGGTGCTCAACCCGCAGGAACGCGCGCTGTTGTCCGCCGCCTCAAAGGCGCGGCAGGCCCGGGTCGGATGGAAGATGGTCGACGACCCGGTGGCCCAGACCCGCGTCGGCTTGCCCAGCAAGCAGGTGCCCAATGCATCCAAGGGTGCGGCCGGCAGCCGCTGGAGCTCGGCGCAAGGGCAGGTGCAGATCGAAACCTTCCGCGTGACCGGACCGGGCACCACGCTTGCCGTGGTGTTCGAGCAGCAAAAACGCGATCCGCCGAACCGCAAACTTGCAGTCAATCTTTTGCGGTCCGATTTCTTTATTCTCTCGGGCCTGCAAGGACTGAAGAAATTCTATGTGCGCGCGCAGGCCAGGAACGGCGAGGTGCGCGGCCTGACCATCCTCTACGACCAGGCCACCGAAGGCGTCATGGATCCGCTTGTGGTGGTGATGTCGAGCGCCTTCGCCCCGTTTCCGGGCAGCGGCATCGCGCTGGACGGGCCGCCGGCCCGGCGCATGGTCGAATACGGCACCGGTATCGTCGTCACTGCGGCCGGGCACGTCATCACCGACCGGCAGCTAACCGATGGCTGCAACGTCCTCCGGGTCAGCGGCTACGGCGACGCCAGCCGGATCGCCGACGACGAGGCTTCGGGGCTCGCCCTGCTGCGGGTGTTCGGCGCCGGCAATCTGACGCCCGCGGCGCTGGTTCATGAAGGTGCCAAGGGCACCGAGCTCACCCTAATCGGCATTGCGGATCCGCAGTCCCAGGATGGCGGCCGCGACGCCGTCGCCACGGCCGCGCGGATCAACGGCGATGTGATCGAGCCGGCGCCGCCGCTGGGCCTGTCGGGCGCCGCCGCGCTCGACAGCCAGGGTCGCGTGTTCGGCATGGTGACGCTGAAGACGCCGGTGGTCGCCGGCGCCGGTCCGCCGATCCCGCTGCCCGCGGCATCGGCGGTGCCCATCGACACGATCCGCAAATTCCTCGACGCCCGCTATATCACGCCGGCCACCGGCCGTTCCGGCGTCGACGCCATCAAGGCATCGCTCGTGCGCGTGATCTGCATCCGCAAGTGAGCCGATTGGTCCCCGGCCAATACCGATCAACGCGTCGTGCCTTATCGATGCTTGAATTGCGGCGGCCGCTTCTCCACGAATGCCGCCATGCCTTCCTTCTGATCTTCGGTGGCAAACAGCGCATGAAACAGGCGGCGCTCGAACCGCACACCCTCGGAGAGCGAGGTCTCAAGCGCAAGATTGACCGCCTGCTTTGCCGCCAGCACCGCCGGTAGCGGCATCGCCGCAATGGCTTCGGCAACTTTCATCGCCTCGTCCAGCAGGCTCGCCGCCGGCACCACCCGCGCTACCAGCCCGGCGCGCTCGGCTTCGGCGGCCTCCATCATACGCCCGGTCAGGACCAGGTCCATGGGCTTGGCCTTACCGACCCCAAGGGCGCGGCGCTGGGTGCCGGCATTGCCCGGG
>JBKKAF010000132.1:0-2505 GCA_046714775.1 Xanthobacteraceae bacterium
CACCACGGCTCCTTCAGAGTCTGGGCGGGCAATTGCAGGCTCGACCACAGATCGAGCGCGCGCTCCATATAGTGCCGCTTCGGCAGGGACAGCGGCGGATAGGGCCAGGGCATGGTGGCATCGATCAAAAGCGCGGTGGAACGCGGCGGTGGCCCGCCGCCGGCGAGACCGCGGCCGGCGCCGGGCGGCACCGCCGCCGGGTCGAGCGGGAAGGGCGGCGCTTCCGCCACTTCCGCGTCGCGATAGGGCTGCGAGCGGTAGGCGATCGCCCACAACACGTTCTCCGTATCCTTGACGTTGATATCCTCGTCGACCGCCACCAGAAGCTTGCCCATGAAGCTCTCGGCCAGGATGCGCAGCGCCGCCTTGCCGTCGTTGGCGTCGCGTTTCTTCAGCTTGACCACGGCGACCGCGTTCGAGCCGGCGCATTCCAGGTATTCGACCGCGAGCACGTTATCCATGCCGGCCTTGCGCAAGAGCCGCAAGCCCGCGGCGGCGCGCCCGATATTGCGCATCTTTGAGCTTTCGCTCGGCGGCATCTGGCTCAGGATCGACAGATAGATCGGCTTGCGCCGCATGGTGATGGCGGTGACATCCATAAAGAAGCTGTAGTCGCGCTGCGCCATGTAGCCTGGGAATTCGCCGAACGCGCCTTCCATCTCCACATCGGCGGTCGGCACGCTGCCTTCGATGACGATCTCGGCTTGCGCCGGCACCATGAGATCGCTGGTGACGCAACGCACGAGCTCGACCGGCCGACCGCTTAAGCCCCCGGCGACGTCGTATTCGCACACGTCGTTGGGGACGCGGGTGACGGCGGCATAGGTGACATGGGGCGGCGCGCCGATCACGATGGCGGCGGGCAGGCGCTCGGCGCCCTTGGCGCGCCATTTGTCGATATGCCAGCGCATGCCCCAGGCGAGCCGGCCGAGCAGCACGCCGACGCGGTTTTCCGCTTTCACCATGCCGCGGTAATTGCCGACATTGTGCAGGCCGGTGTCCGGATGCTTGGTGATCCAATGGCCGGCGGTGATGTAAGGCGCATTGTCGAAGCCGGGAGTCGAGATCGGGATCGGCAGCCGTCCCAACCCGCCGCCGTCGGCCGCGAGCGCGGCGCCGGTGATCACCACCTCCTGGCAGGGCGCGTCCGTCACCTCGACCGGCGCGACCGGATCGGCCAGCGCCTGGCGCCATACATTGTCGATGTCCTCGACCGCACAGCCCATCCCGAGCGCATAGATCTCCGCGGAGCCGGCCAGCGCGCCGACCAGCACCGGAATGTCGTAGCGCCGCCCGCGGCTGTCGATCACGTTCTCGAACAGGAAGGCCTTGCGCTGGCGTTCCGGCAAGCCGCGGAATTGCAGGCGCACCAGCGGATGCAGCTCGGTGTCCTTGTTGATCGGCGTGGTGACGCGCAACAGTTTGCCGGCGCGCTCGAGCGCCTCGACATAGCTCGCGAGCGTCGGCCAGAACGCGGTCATTCGGCCGCGCCGCCGCCGGGCCCGCCGCCGGGCGCGCGACCGGCACCCTTGACCGCCATGGCGGCCTGCACTTTCTGGACGATGGCTGCCGGCGTCTGCACCACCGAGCGCGCAATGGCTTCGACCTCGGGGCCGGGCAGCGGATCGAGATCGAGCTGCAATTTGTCGATCTCGGCGCGGAACGCCGGGTCCTTGGTCATCTGCTCGAAGGCGCGCCGCAGCAGGGCGAGGCGCTCCGGCGGGATGTGCGGCGGGCCGGCGAACGGCTGCTGCATGGCGACCGGGCCGCTGACAAAGGCGAACATCTGCCGCTGCTCGTCATCGCGCGCCAATTCGGCGAGCAGCGGCACGTGGGCGATGTCGGGGTCTTTCTTCAATCCGATCTGCACCAGCGGAACGATCTTGCGGTCGCGCACCCATTCGGAACGCGTCGCTTTCCAGCTCGACCAAGGATTGCTGCCGTCGCCCTGCACCTCGCCGCGCTCGATCGCCAGCGTCACCGCATTGCCGCCTTCATAGCCGGTGACGATCTTGAAGCGGGTGCCGAGCGTGGCATTGAGTAGCGCCGGATAGGTCGCCTTGGTGCCGGCGGAGCCGGTGGCGCCCATGATCACGTCGATGCGCTTGGCGTCGTCGATGGTTTTCACCCCGGTCGCATGCCACACCGCGACCACGGTGGCGGTCTGCGTCAGGCTGCCGATCCAGGACAGCTCCTCCGACTTGAAGCGGATGCCGGGCTGTCCTACCGCCTGGTAGAACGGGATGGCGTTGTTGAAGGTGGCGATCACGGTGCCGTCGGCCGGCGCCGTGGCATAGAGATAGTTCAGCGCCCGGATGCCGGACGCGCCCGGCAGGTTTTCGACAATGAAGCTCGGATTGCCCGGCACATATTTTCCGAGATGCCGCGCCACCAGCCGCGCATAGGTGTCGTAGCCGCCGCCCGCGCCGGTGCCGACGATGATGCGCACCTGCCGCCCGGCATAGAAAGTGTCGGCGTCCTGGGCGACCGCGGCGGGCGTGCACA
>JBKKAF010000133.1:0-8601 GCA_046714775.1 Xanthobacteraceae bacterium
CACAAAGGGCTGAAATCACTCAACTCTATTTCGGCCAGGCTCTCAGGATGAGAGCAAGCCTCAGCGGAGCCCGAAGCTGACCGGCACCGTGAAGCGCGCGGGCCGGCCGTTCGGTGGCGCCGGAAACGGCGAGGCGCGACGCGCTATTGCCTGCGCTTCCTGGTCGAGGCTGGCGCTGCCCGAGCCGCGCACGAGACGCGCCGAGGTGACCCGGCCGCTGCCGTCCAAAGTGAAGGTCAAGGTCGCGCTGCCTTGCTCGTTGCGCGCGCGCGCCTCCGCCGGATATTGCTTGTGACGCGCCAGATGCGCCGCCACCAGGCCGCGATAATTGGTGTCGGCATCGGAGCGTCCGCGGCCGATGCCGCTGGCCGCGCTGCTCGGCGCGCTCTGGGTCGAGCGCCGATCATCCGTCGCCTTGTCGCTGGTGCGGGCGGTGACGCGCTTGCGCTCCGGCGCGCGTTCGACGGTCTGTTTGGGCTTTGGCGGGGCCGGTAGTTCGGCGACCGGCTGCTCCGGTTGTTTCGGCTGCTCCGGAGCGGGGATGGCGGAAGCGGTTGCCGCGGGCTGCTCCTGCGGTGGGACCTGGCTCGCGGTTTTCTCCTCCGCCGGCTGCTCCTGCGTCTGCTGCACATGCGCCGGCGCCTGCACGTGATTCTCGCCCTGGTCCGCGGTCAGACCGGCGAGCGTATTGGCGCCAAGCACGATTTCCACATTGATGGTCTCGATGCCGACGCTCGCCAGCGCCTTCGGCTCCTGCACCAATGCCAGAGAGAGCGCGACATGGGCGGCGAGCGAACAGGCCGCAAATGCGATCAGGCGGGCGCGCGCCTTGCGGTGGGGTGACGGCGGCGCGGGACGGGCAGCGTCATCGATCTCTAACGCCGGCGTTTCCCGTTCGGTGTCCGGCCGGCGGACGCGCGCGAACGGAACGACGTTGCTCAAGTCGGCTCTCGCTAGGAGTGTCGGCGAGGATTCAGCTGCTCGCATCCCCACGGCCGCGCCGTGAAGATTGATGATCTTTGCCCGATCGGCCGCGGAAACGGCGATGTCGCCTGGTCGCGGCTGCTGTCTGCCGGTCATCGTTTTTCTGTTGGCTGTTTGACGTCCCGCTCCAGCGTAGCGCGGCTTACGCCGCGGAGCGACCCCCAAGATCGGGCGGCTTGCCGGCGTGCTGAATCGTCCGCCAGATGCGTTCCGGCGTCGCCGGCATCTCGATGTGCCGGATGCCGAGAACCGAGAGCGCGTCCACCACGGCATTGGCGACCGCCGGCATCGCGCCGACGCAGCCGGCCTCGCCGGGGCCTTTGACGCCGAGGGGTTTGGTCTTGGTGGGCACCGGATTGCTCTTGACCTGGAACGCGCTGAGGTCGTCGGCGCGCGGCATCGCATAGTCCATGAACGAGCCGGTGATGAGCTGGCCGGACTCGCTGTCGAATTGAATATCCTCGAGCAAGATCTGCCCAATGCCCTGCGCCGCGCCGCCGACGATCTGCCCGTACAGCAGTAGCGGATTGATCACCGTGCCGACATCGTCGGCCACGCTGTAGCGCAGGATCTCGACCTTGCCGGTCTCCGGATCGATTTCCAGCTCGCAGACATGGCAGCCGTTCGGGTAATTCTCGACCTCCGCCGTATAGACTGCCGTCGCCACCAGCCCGGGCTCCATCCCCGCCGGCAGCTTGGCCGGATTGGCAGCGGCCTTCGCCACCTCGTTGATGGTCAGGGTCTGGTTGGTCTTGGCGCTTGAGAACATGCCGTCGGCAAACTTGACGTCGTCGACGGCGACTTTCAGCAGATGCGCCGCGATCGCCTTGCCTTTGGCGCTGATGCGCTCGCTCGCCATCACAAAGGCCGAGCCGCCGATGGTCGCCGAGCGTGAGCCGCCGGTTCCTTCCCCGAAGAAAACCAGATCGGTGTCGCCTTGCACATAATGCACGTCGCGCGGATCAAGCCCGAGACGCTCGCAGACGATCTGCTTGTACGAGGTCTCGTGACCCTGTCCGTGCGAAATGCTGCCTGAGAACAAGGTCGCCGCGCCGGAGCGGTCGAAGCGGATTTCGGCGCCCTCGAAGCCGGCCGATGCGGCGCGTTCGATGCTGTTGGAAATGCCGAGACCGCGCAGCTTGCCGCGCCGCCGGGATTCGGCGCGGCGGGCCTCGAAGCCGGCGACGTCGCCGAGCTTAAGCGCCATGTCCATGGTCTTTTCGAACTCGCCGCAATCATAAGTGAAGGTGAGCCCAGTCTTGAACGGCATCGCCTCGGGCGGAATGGTGTTGCGCCGCCGCAGCTCGACTGGATCGATGCCCATCTCGTCGGCCGCCAGATCGACCAGCCGCTCGATGACATAGGCTGCTTCGGGCCGGCCATTGCCGCGAAACGGGCGCACCGGATTGGTGTGAGTGAACACCGCCGTGATGTCGGTGTGCAGCGCTGGCGTGCGATAGACGCCGGCCAGCGTTCCGATATTGCCGATGAACGATTGCCCGCCGACCTGCAGATAGGCGCCCACATTGGCGACGATGCTGGCGCGCACCGCGAGAAAATTCCCGTCCGCATCGAGCGCAAGCTCCGCCTCGGTGACGTTGTCGCGTGCCTGCGCGTCGCTCAGGAACGCCTCGGAGCGCGTGCACGTCCATTTGACCGGCCGTTGCAGCAGCTTGGAGGCGAGCAGAACGAGCGCCACTTCGTTATAGACGGCACTCTTCATGCCGAAGCTGCCGCCGATATCGCCGGCGATCACCCGCACCTTGTTCTCGGGAATGCGCAGCACGTTCTTCGCCAGTTCCTCGCGAAAGGAATGCGCGCGCTGCAGCGTGGTGTAGAGCGTGCAGCGTCCGTCGGCTGAGTGATAGTCGCCGATGCTGCCGCGCGGCTCCATGCTGGCGGCGGTGACGCGGTTGATCACAAGGCGCTGCTTGACCACGCGGTGCGCGCGCGCAAAGGCGGCGTCGGTCGCCGCCTTGTCTCCGTCAATCTGAACGAAGCAGATGTTGCCGGCGCAATCGTCCCACACCAGCGGCGCGCCGGGGACGCTCGCCGCCGCGGTCGCGGTGATGGTGGGAAGGGCCTGGTAGTCGACCTCGATCAGTTCGGCGGCGTCCACCGCCTGCTGATAGGTTTCCGCGACCACGAAGGCGACATAGTCGCCGACCCATCGCACCCGCTCCTTCACCAAAGCCGGGTAGGGCGGCCGGTACATCGGCGATCCGTCGCGGCGTTTCAGCCCGCCCGGCACCGGTAGGTCGCCGAAGCCCGACGCCTGCCAGTCGGCGCCGGTCAGGACGAGCGACACACCGGCTGCTGCCCTGGCCTTTGCGGCGTCGATTGAGCGAATACGCGCATGGGCATGGGGCGAGCGCAGCACATAGCCGAAGGCCATCCCGGGCAGGACGATATCGCCGACATAGCGGCCTTCCCCGCGCACGAGCCGCGGGTCTTCCACCCGCGACACCGCCTGTCCGACGCCGAATTCGCCCATTGCGTCCTCTGACCCCGATCGTCATGCCCGGCTTTATGCCGGGCATCCACGTCTTACCTTGTCGCAAAGACGTGGATGGCGCCGGAACTCAGGCTTGCCCGAGTTCCGCATAAAAATTCGCAAGTCGGGTATACCCGACTTGCGATGACGGGCCCGGCCATGACGATGAACCTGAATTATTTCAACAGAAAGCGTCAGAGCCGCGCAAGGGGCCTCGTATCACGGCCCCTTACGCCCATTCGCGGCACCGATCATTCCGCCGCCGCGGCGGCGCCGGGGGCGCCGTATTTGGCGCAGAGTTTTTTCCAGTTTTCGATCCGCTGCTTTTGTTTCTCGATCACGATATTGGGAATTTCGACAAAGGGCGGGCGCAGCGGACCGGGATCCACATAGCCGGACATGCGAATGCCGATCTTGGATGCGGTCTCGCGCCATGACAGATCGAGGGGCGCGTTCGGCGGCATGATGTCGAGCGTGATCTCGCGCGCCGCGGCACGGTCGCCGCGCTGCACGGCGTCGCGCAACGCCAGCTGCGGCCACGGCCCCATCCAGGCGTCGATCGACCAGAAACCTGCCGCGCCCATCTCGGAATAGTCGAAGTATTGGGTCTGAAACACGAAGGTGCTGATCTTGCCGGCAATCACCTTCTGCAGCTTGAGGAATTGCGGCGCGTCGCGATGGCTGTCCTTCATGCCGATTACCGCCTTGTTCTTGGTGATCTCGGTGAAGGCCTCCGCCGGCAGCGTGACGTGATGCAGCAACGGGTTGTGATAGATCATGATGTTGAGCTTGGGAAACAGCTCGCCGATGTCGCGGAAGAAGCGCACGGCATTGTCGACTGTCGAGGGGAAGTAGAACGGCACGCCCAGCAGGATGCCGTCGGCGCCGCAATTCTCGATCAGCTTGATCTTCTGCACCACTTCGCGGCTGTTGAGCGCAATGACCCCGATGAACAGCGGCACGCGCTTTTTCACCACGGCGGCCGACTCATGGGCGATGGTGCGGAACTCATCGGGCAGCAGCGTATGAAACTCGCCGAAGCTGCCGGTGGTGGCGATCACATTGGCGCCGTCGCGGACCATGCGGTCGAGCCCATGATGCAGCCTGCCGACATCTACCGTGGCGGTCGCGTTGATGTCGGCCGCATTGTCGGTCGCGAATGCCGGCATCATGGCCATCAGTCCACCGAGATCTTTTGCACTCAGCATCGTTCGCTCTCCTCTTTCGCTCTATCGGTCTACTCGTCAGTCAGGAACTTCAGCTTGCCCATCCACTTGCGCTTGATCTCCGCAGCATAGTCGGGATCGATGGCGTTCACCTTCGGAAACTTGTCCTTCCAGGCCCAGGGCCGCACAGCATAGATGATGATGCGGCTGCTGGTCAGGTCGCCGGCTTCGCGCCGCTCCGGCGGCAGCAGCGGGTCGATATAGCCGGTCCACAGCCCGTCGAGAATATCGGTCGCGGTCTTCGGGTCCCAACGGGTGGCGACAGCCCACATCACTTCGGCCGGATTGGTGATGTCGATGTCGTCGTCGACGATGATGATGATGCGGCCGAGATAGCTGCTGGAGCCGCAACCGGCCGCCACCGTGCCCGCCATCTTGGCGTGGCCGGCATGCATCTGCTCGATCGCGATCACATTGATGAAGCGCGCGCCGCCGCCGGGCAGCTTCCACACGCCTTTGACCCCCGGCACGCCGGCCGTTTCCAGTTCGTCCCATAGCGCGGCGGCACGGAACAGCGCCGAGCCTGCGGTGCCGAAATAGGTTCCGGGATAGGTCGGCTTGGCCGGCGGTGCGCCGACAATGATCGGGTCGTTGCGATGATAGATCGACTTGACCTGCAGCACCGGTTCCGGACCGGTGGAGGTGTAGTAGCCGGGCCACTCGCCGAACGGCCCTTCCTGCATCGACAGTTCCTCGGGCGGCGGCATGGTGCCTTCGAACACCAGCTCGGCGTCGGCGGGAAAAGGAACTCCCGTGACGCCGCCTTTCACCAATTGGATCGGCCGGCCGAGACGGCCGCCGGCGGCTGCGAACTCGCTGGTCATTTCCGGCGGAGTCGAGGCCGCGGCGGCTCCCAAGGCAGGCGCCTGGCCGACGCTGACCGCGATCGGGCAGGGCTCGCCGCGCGCCCAATATTTCTTTCGGATGGTATCGCCGTGCTTGCCCGGCTCGATGAAGATGCTGAGCGTCTTTGCGTCCTGCACCTGCACGCGATACGTGCCGGCGTTCACCCAGTCGCTGTCGGGATCTTTGGTGATCACCATGCATTCGGTGCCGATATAGCGCCCGCCGTCCCCTGCATTCCATTTCGGCGCGGGAAATTTCAGCACGTCGACCTGCGGCCCGGTCAGTACATTCTCCAGCACCGGCCCGGTTTCGACCATCACAGGCGCGATCGGCGTGGACGACTTGCGGCGATGCTTGCGATAGGCCTGCACCAGATCGAGGCCGAATCCGTCGTTGAGCACGCGCGCGGAACGGACATTGACCGCCACGCGATAGCCGTCGGGATAGCCTTTGATCTTGCGGAACAGCAGGATCGGCGGAATCGAATGCTTCAGGCTCAAGGTGGTGAGCGCGCCGATTTCCAGGTGCGGATCGGCGCCTTCGATCACTTCGAGCTCGCCCATCTCCTCGGCGAATTCGAGACATTTGCGCAGGTCACCGAGCGCGGTGTGACGCCTTGCCTCCTGGTTTGACTCCGGCATCTGCCGTTACTCCGTGCCCCGCGGTGACGGCAGCCCTAACCTTCTTTGAAATCCGGAGAAACCTCGGTCTGCTGCAGGTCGGAGGCGACGTGTTCCTGGATCGGGACGTTGATGAAGGCCGCCCACTCCGAAGGCTTGTCGTGAAGATTGAAGTGCTGGTGCTCGACCCCGCCCGGTTTCATCGGCAGCAGCACGAGGTCGCCCTTTTCCCAATCCCAGCGCTCGCCGTCGACGATGGAGTAGCCTTTGCCTTCGGTGACAAAGATCAGCAGCCCGCCCTGGTGGCGGTGCCGTCCCGACTTGGTGACGATCTGGTGCTTGAACACGCGCCACTGCTGCAGCGGCGTCTCCTTGAAGGATACCGGGTCCATATAGAACAGGAGCTTCCCCTGCCGGGCCTGGAAGACTTCGCGATCCTCCGAGCGAATCACCACCGGCCCGGTGAGGTTGCGTTCCTTCAGAGCCTTGCGCTGACGCAGCACGGCCTCATAGGCATTGTCCTTGATCGGCGGCCGTTCGCGTTCTCGCGTGCGTTCGATTTCAGCCATTTTTTTCTGTCCCTTCTGTTTTATTGGCGCTGTCCGCTTCGATCGCGGCAAGCACATCGGCGATCGTCGGCACGGCCACCTGCGTGAATCCGGTGCGCTTCATCGCATTGCGTTTGGCCTCGTCACACAGCTGCCGCAGCCGCGCGCCCGAGAACCCTTCGGTCATCGGCGTCACCTTATCGACGATGGAGTCGATCTCCTTGCCGGGCTCGATATTCGGCATCCGCAGGCAGATGCGCAGGATGTCGGCACGCGCGGCGGCGTCCGGCAAACCCACGGCAATATGCACGCCGAAGCGGCCGGGGCGCAGCACCGACGGATCGATCAGGTCGATGCGGTTGGTGGCTCCCAGCACGATGACGCGGGAAAGCTGCTCCACCCCGTCGAGTTCCGCCAGCAGCTGGCCGACCACGCGATCGGTGGTCATCGAGCCGGCATTGACGCCGCGGATCGGCGCGATGGCGTCAAGCTGATCGAAAAAGATGACCGTGGGCGCAACCTGGCGCGCGATGCGGAAGATCTGGCGAAGACCTTCCTCGGTTTCGCCCAGCCACTTGGTGAAGATTTCCGGCCCATCGATGGAAATGAAATTGACGCCGCACTCGTTGGCAAGCGCCTTGGCGAGCAGGGTCTTGCCCGTTCCGGAAGGCCCATAAAGCAGCGCGCCAACATGCGGCGGCAAACCGCTGGCGGTGAGGAGCTGCGGATTGCGCAAGGGCAGCTCCACCGTGTCCTGCAGCCGCTGCTTGACCGCGTCGAGGCCGCCGATGTCGTTCCAGGACACGTCCGGCACGGTGATCAGGGTCTCGCGCAAGGCTGAAGGACGGATTTGCGACAGCGCCGTCTCGAAATCTTCCTGCTCGACGCGGAGGTCCTGCAACGGAATCCGGAAGGCGGCGCGGTGGTCGGCGAGATTGCCGGCGCTGCGGCGCATGGCGCTCAGGCCCGCGTCGCGGCAAAGTTCCATCAAATCGGCGCCGAGGAAGCCGTGGGTGCGCTTGGCGATTTCGTCGAGGAACGCTTGCGCACCATCGGATAGCGGCATCTCGCGGGTATGAACTTCAAGGATCTCGCGCCGGCCCGCAACGTCCGGTGGACCGATGAAAATTTCACGGTCGAAGCGCCCCGGCCGGCGGAAGGCGTTGTCCACCGCGTCGATACGATTGGTGGTGGCGACCACGATCACCGAATCCACCCGCTTGAGGCCGTCCATCAAGGATAGCAGCTGCGTCACCGTCCGCGTGTCCGCATGCGCGCCGGTTTCGCCCCGTTTCGGCGCCATGGCGTCCAACTCGTCGATGAAGATGATCGAGGGCGCGTGGTGGCTCGCTTCGCTGAACATGCGTCGCAAGTTGGCTTCGGTTTCGCCGGTATAAGTGCCGATCACGTCCGGGCCGTTGATGTAATAGAAGCGGGCATCGACCTCGTTGGCGACAGCGCGGGCGAGATGGGTCTTTCCGGAGCCGGGCGGGCCATACAGGATGATACCGCGCGGCGGATTGATGCCGAGGTGGCGATAGACGTTGGGATATTTGAGCGGCAGCTGCACCAGCTCGCGAATGAGCTTGATCTGCTTACCCAAGCCGCCGACGTCTTCGAAGGTGACGTCGAAGGCGCCGTCGGGCAGATGCGAGTCGTGATAATTGAGAATGACCTCGGTGGTCTCATCCACATAGCCCGGACCGTCAGCCACCTTGCCGATCTCATAGGTGGTGCCGGCGTGCGAGTTTGGAAAAGGCACATAGACCACCGCGCCGTTGCTGGCCGGCGTGCGGTTTTCAACCAGTGTCTTCTTGATGTGCGGGGTGAGGTCGTGCGCCAGCGACACATCCACGGCGGGCCGCAGCTCGATGCGTTTGACC
>JBKKAF010000134.1:0-11566 GCA_046714775.1 Xanthobacteraceae bacterium
GTGCACGTTCATTCGGTCCTCTCCTTGGAATCTGAAGTCTCAGCAACCTCAGCTTCCTCGGTCTGGACCGGATGGACAACCTATTGAAAGCTCACATCTAGAGCATGATCCCGAAAAGTGGGAACCGGTTTTCGGAAAGGATCATGCTCAAACAATAAGCTAGAGCGTGATTGCGATTCAACCTGAAGCAATCATGCTCTAGCAGCGAACTCCCCGGCTCGTTCGCCTTAGGCTCCGCTGTGCCCAGTTGAGGAACCCGGTCCCGCGCTCTCCGCCGGCTGCGGCGCCATCACCGCGTCACGCCGCTGGTGCGTTACCGGGACTGGTCGTGCGGACGGCAAAGAAGCTCGGCGCCACGACAGAGTAGCTCGCGCGCCTTGTCCGCTGCGTGTTAACCTTCCCGCGCAGAGAGGGGAGATGCAACCATGGCATTCGATCCAGTAGCGCTCGGCGACCAGATGGTCGTCGCGGGACAAAAACAGATCGCCACCGGGGGCAAGCTCAAGGAAGGCGCCGATCAGCTGCGCGACTTCGGTGATGCACTCGCGACCGGCGAGCAAATCCATACCTCGATGGGCTCGATCCGCGACGGCGCAACATCGATCCGAAGCCTGCTGGCGCCAGTGGTCACCGCGTTGCAGTTCATCGTGAATGCGCTGAACGGCATCCGCATTCCGACGATCAGCCGGAAAACCGAAAGCTTCGACTTTCCAGTGGTCGGCCGGCTGACGCTCGTTACCGGGGTCACCATCGGAAGCACCAGCCCGTTTGCGAGCATCGCCACGCGTGTGGAAACCGTTCGCGTGAACTTCGCCAACATCCGGGACGCGCTTCTCACCATCGCCGACGACCTGCGCGACCTGCGCAACGAATTGCCCGCCATCCGCACGAAGCTCCGTGGCACAGCCGATGAAATGGAGGGCGGCGGGACCGACCTGATCCTCTCGGGGAAGGCGATGCAGACCGCCGGGAGAGCATTAGGCGGTAGCTGAGCGGAAACTCGAACGACGTCCCGCACGCCGGCGTCCCCCTTCCCCGACCCTCCCCCGCAAGCGGGGGGAGGAAATGAGAAAGCTGGTCGCGCCAGCTTGCGTGCCGTCGCCGTTAACGATACCGCTATGTGGCAATGCTGTACCGGGATGAAGCAGCTTCGGCTGGTCTCTCACTTGCAAAGCTCTCCTGAACCGGGGCTGCCGCCCGCGCGGCGCTCCGTTCTGACACTGCTGGGAGAGCAACAATGTCGAACAGAATGGTAAACGCCGCGATCGCCGGGCTGGCCGCGATCGCCTCGCTGCTGCCGGCGCCTGCCCAGGCCGACGCCCTGCGCAGTTCGAGTTGCGTCGGAGCGGGCGGCTCATTCTCCTGCGTCACTGTGTGGCGCGATAGCGCGCCCAACCCCCACGTCATCCGCGTACAGCCGAGCAAGGAAGAGGTCGCCGCAGCCGAGGAGCGCGAGCGGCAATGGGTGGCGCGCTGCCGGCCGTCGACCCGGCAGGACCAATACGGCGTCTCGCATTACGTCTATGCGGCGCCCGGCTGCGAGTTCGGCAAGACCGAATAGCGCCGTAACTGCACCAACCGCCCGCCGGAACCTTCCGGTCGCCGCATCGTTGGGCCCCAAACCCGGGCACGGACGGTCGCGCGTGACGGAACTCAAGTCGGATGAGTATCGCGCCTTGGCGCAGGATTGCGAACGCCGCGCCCAGCAGGTGGGTGATGCGGACGCAAGGCGCGCCTATGAGGAGCTCGCCCGGCAGTGGCGGGACCTTGCCGAGCAGGTCGACAGGCATCTCCGGCAGAGCCAGTCCTAGTGTCTGCTTGCATCTGATCCAACAGATGGCGGGTGTCGGGATTGGCGTCCACGCGGCACAAATCAAAAGACGCCGGCCGCGACTGGTCCGGGGTCTTTAGACTAAAGCAGAGCGCGGTCGCGTCGCGGGTGTATGCTTCAGTCACTCGGTCAACACTATCCGGCGGAACAAGTTCCTGAATCGAAAGAGCCCGGCGGTTCGGCCGGGCTCTCTCTGATAACGGCGAGGGGTGCGCCTACGGCGCGCAATTTAGACCCTGCTTACCCGGGACGTTACTTACAGTTCACGCCTCGCGGAGCCGTCGCAAGACAACGTCTAAGGCGGCCCGCTGTTCCCGCAGGAATTTCCGACGCGGGAATTTTCCTAAAATCAGTTCCATCCTAAAATCAGTTCCATGTTGAGAAGCTTTGAACAAAAGGCGCGGCGCGGGACCGCGCCAGGTTCGCGCGAAGAATCACGGCGCAACAAGATTTCAGGAACCAGCGCCGCGAACGCACGTTGTCGGAGATGGATCGCGGTGCGCCCAGCGCCCACCGCACCCCCACCAGAGGAGGCATTCATGGTAAGATCGGCAGGCATTTCGATTGTCGCCGCAGCGCTGTTGGCGCTGGGTTCCGGAGCGGCAGTCGCTGAGGGTAAAGGCAAGAGCGGAGTGAAAAACACCGGCAATCCACCGCATATTAGCACCACGGGAATGGCCAAGCGTTCCGTAAAGGCCAGAACCAAAGGCGCCAACAACCCCAAATTCTGCCCGCCGGGCCAGAAGAAAAAGTTCGGAAAAGGCAGCGCTTTCCAGTGCTGACCGATCAGACATAGCAAAGGGCCCCGTATAACGGGGCCCTTTCTTTGCCTACCCTTGCGTCAGCCGCGATCGCGACGCTCGTGCCCGGGCTTGCGGCGCTCGCATATCGGCCGCCCAGACCGGACCGCCGAGCGCAACCTCGTGGGCGAGCCCGATCATGTCGCATGTTGCGCACAGCAGTACCTTGCTTCCGTCGGCGAGCTCGATTGCGGCGGTCTCCACAAAACACAGGCGGCAACACAGAAGTTTGGCCATTGCGGTTCCAAGTGATTCGCGTGGGCCGCTATCGGAAGCCGCGAACAAGGAGCCATTGTGGCATACGCGGGGCGCGGGGAGCGGGGAGCGCGGTACGCCACAACGCAAGACCCCAGCCGAAGCTGGGGTCTGCAAGCGCGGGCCTCTAGTATGGCGGTTCAGAGGCTCCCCATTCCTCGCGGCGGAATCCGGAGGGAGCCTCTGAACCAAAGCCACACTAGCAACGCTATGATTGCTAGTGGTCCGACTCCGACGCTGTCCCGAATCCCCACGCGTCCGGGCAAATGACGGCGGAAGGAACCCGATCACGCGCTGGGGATTGTCGCTGCAGATTATGTCGGGAGACGAAGCATGGACGAGCGGCGCACATTGACCCTGTTAGCGTGGATCATGGGCAGCGTTTTGCTGTCGGTGTTTTGCCTGAACGCCGTTGCGCTGTCGTCGCTCGGGTCGTGAGCCGCGCCGGCGGACGCGGCGGCCCGTTCAGCGGATCGCGCGCGGCTGCGTAGAGATGGAAATCGCCTCGGCATAGGGATCGATATTGTCGAGGGCCAGTGCCTGGCCGTCTTGCGGCGCGCGCACCGCCACCAGCGCCATAATCCCGCCGGCGAGCAGCAGGAGAAAAAGCACCGCGCTCACTGGCGAGCCGACATAGCAAGGCTGCGTGCTCGCGGGATAGCGAGGCTGCGTGCTCGCGGGCGAAAAATTGTCGAATGTCGGCATGGCAAACTCACACGCTCACATGGGATCCGAATGCCCGTATGATGCATGCATCGTCCTAAAATTTCGTTGGCACCACTCGGTTAATTTTAAAAACTCCGCTAAATTTTAGGAAACTACGCGCAATTGCGCTGGAAATTCTCTACCGTTGGGAATTCATTGACCTTGGTTTGATATTCAACGTGCCGGGACGCGGGGCAGCTTGAGGCGGCCCGATGTCCGTCACCGTTCCGCTGATCGCCCTTGCGGCGCTGGCCGTGCTCGCTCTGGTCGCCAGCGAGCGCAATTATCGCACCACCAGCGCAAGCCTCACTGTCATGACCGGCGCGCTGGCGGCCTGGTTCGCCGTGACGTTTTGGATGCAGGGATTTTAAGGCGCGCGATCCGGGCCGCGCTACAGAAATTCCGCCGGGATCTCGGTCCACCTGTCCCGCCCGCGGTAGAACAGCGGCTTCTTTCCGTATCGCCTGCGGTAGGCGAGATAGCGCGCCCGCATGCGCCGCACGCGCTGCCGTGAAAACCGGATCGGTTTGTGCCGCGTCTTGATCAGGAACCGCTCGACAGTCCACATGTTCTTGCGCGCCAGCCGCCAGTCGTAGGCGCCGAGCCGGCGCAGATCGACCAGCGCATATCCTTCCAGGCACCCCGTGGGATCGATATACGGATCGAAATAGCTGAGCGCGAGATCGCGGATCGAGCGGAACACCGGCTTGCGTCCGTGCAACCCGGGATCGCGCGAGCGCGCTACCGCGCCCCAGCGTCCGCGCCGCCGGTAGACAAAGATCACGTGATCGAGCCCGTCGACCGACTCGAAGCTGAGCACCAGCGGCGGATAGCCGTGCTGCTCCAGAATGCAAGCCGCCGACAACGCCGCCTCCAGACAATGCGCGGTGCGGTGGCGCAGCACTTGGCGAAAGCTGCGCAACGTGTCGCGGCCGGGCGGCTCGATATTGTAGGGCAGTCGGTTGAGAAAGCGCTGCACTGCCGCGGGCGTCCGCAGCCGCCGCATCAGGCGCCGCTCGGCCGGAGTGAAAGCCGTCAGCGGCGGCCTTGCTGTCGTCCGTCCGGTCACCGCGGCGTGTCCTACTCCGCCGCCTGGCGCGTCACTGACGCTTCCGGCGCCAGTGGCGGCTCGGTGTTCTTGGCGGGCCCGCGCAGGGGACGTTCCTCCATCAGGATCACCGCGAGCAAAGCGAGCGCCAGAACTGCCACTACCGCCGCGAACACAAGACGAAAGACCCCGGCGACGTCGAGCCCGGCCTGGCCAGCCGTCGCCACCAAGAGCTCGACGCCGATGCCGCGTTCCGGCGTGGCGCCGAGCCCGGCCAGCAGAATGGCGCCCATCACCGCCACCACCAGCGCACTGGCGAGCGAGCGGAAGAAGTTCATGGCACCGGTCGCGGTGCCGACTTGGTGGTTCGCCACCGCGTTCTGGATCGACACCGTGACCACCGGATAAATCGTGCCTACCCCAAATCCCAAGAGAGCCGTCACGATCAGCGCATAGCTGAGCGACATGGCCGGCCAGGTGGCCAGCAACGCCGTCATCAGGATTGCCAGCGACAGCCCGATATAGGGCGATATCTTGTAATGGCGAATATGCATCATCGCGCGGCCGGAGATGAACGAGCCCGGCGTGCTCAACACTATGAGTGGACACAGCGCGAGGCCGGCCTGGGTGGCGGTGAGCTTGTGCACCACCTGAAAATAGAGCGGCAGATAGATCGACAAGCCGATGACCGCGCCGAGTGCGCCGGAGCCGGCCATCGTACCCATGCGCACCACGGGATTGCCGAGGACGCTGAGCGGCAGGAACGGCTCAGGGACGCGCCGCGTCCACCACGCCAAAGCCAGGGTCAGCAGGAGCGATGCCGCCACCATGCCGATCAACGCCGGCGACAGCCAGGAGAGCCGCACGCCCCCCGAGGTCAGCGCCAATAGAATAAGCGTCGCCGCCGCCGCCGTCAGTGCGGCGCCGACGAAGTCGAGCTTGTGCGGGCGCTCGTAGCGCGGCAATCGCTTCATCGAGCGATTGACCAGCAATGCGCCGAGGAGGCCGAGCGGCACATTCAGCCAAAAGATCATCGACCAATGCAGATAGTCGGCGATGACGCCGCCAAGCACCGGGCCGGCCACGCCCGCGGTCACCCACGACACGCCGAGATAGGCCTGATAGGCGCCCCGCTCGCGCGGCGCAACCATATCGGCGACGGTGGTCTGGGTGAGCGGAACGATGCCGCCGCCGCCGAGCCCCTGCAGCGTGCGGCCGGCGATCAGGGTCGCCATGTCGGGCGCAATCGCCGACAGCACCGAGCCGGCGATGAACAGCCCGAGCGCCCATAACATGACCACGCGGCGGCCGTGGATGTCGGACAGCTTGCCGTAGAGCGGCGCCACCGCGGTCGAGGACAGCAAATAGGCGATGATCACCCAGGACAGATTCTCGAAGTCGGCAAACTGCCGGCCGATGGTCGGCAGGGCGGTGGCGACGATGGTCTGGTTCACCGCCGACAGAAACAGCCCCAACATCAGCCCGTAGAACACGGTGCGCATTTCGGCCGCGGTCAGCGGCGTGTCTTTTCGGGATGATGTCATGGGCCTCGCGGGCCGCCGCGCGGCCGGAATCGATGGTTTCCGGGGCAGCTTTGCTCCTGCGCGCGGCCGATTTCAATGGCGCCCCGCGCGGGGGTGCCATGAGGCTGGAGCGCGCCCAGCCTCACTGCCGCCCTGGAGCGGCGGGTTCCAGCGTTTGTTCATTTTCGGTACAGCAAGCACGTTGTAGATCGCGCACCATCACCGGCCCTTCCCTACAGGCACTTCGGTGACCGAGAGACGTCATAGCGCTCCTCGCCTGTATTCAGACGAAGGAGTGCCGCATGGCCTCGATCGATCCATTCCTGGAAAGCACCCATTCGTTCGACCCGGAAGCCACACAGGCGATGGGCGAAGCATTCGAGGCGGCTTGCCGGCACATTCCCGACACCGGCCAGGCCGCGACGACACGAGAGCTGATTGCCCGGCGGATTATCGAAAACGCCAAAGGCGGCGAACGCGACCCGGCCCGCCTGTGCGAGGCCGCGCTCATCGACGTCGGCTTGCGCCGCCAAGCCTAGGCCCTATCGGCCGCATCGGCCGTGCAATCGCATCGCCCATGGCCCGGCGGGCGGCGAAACGCTAAGGTCGCCCCCCGAAGGAGATCGAAGTATCTCGGTTCGAGCCGTTCCGTATCGGAAGGGCGGCCAATGTCTTCAAAAGGCGGTGACATAAGAAAAAAGCATCGTGACGTCCTTTATTGCGTCGGCGCTGTTGGCGGCGGTCGTGGCAAGCCCTGCTTTGGCGCAGCGGCAAACCGCCGACGCCGTCGCCTGGGTCAAACGCTGCGTCGCCGACAACAAGGACGAAGGCCAGAGCGCCGACGTCATGCTGGCCTATTGCAGCTGCATGAACAACGAAATGTCGTCCTCGGAGACGCGCTCGATCACGGCATGGGAAAAGGCCAATCCGAAGATCGCCGATGCCTGCGGCCGCAAGTCCGGCTGGAAGGGATGATCGCTGTTTGACCTCGGGGGCTGACGGCGGCGCGCTTTACTTGAGCTCGCCGATCCGCCGGTCGACGATGGTGAGCCAGCCGCGCTGATTGGCGGCGAGTTTGCCATCGGTGTCGAGCTGCTGCAAAATCCGCCGCGCGCGCGTCAACCGCGCGCGCGGATTGTCGCCGACCTCGGCCAGCTTCACCACGCTGATGGCCAGGTCGCTTTGCCAATCCGCATTGTGCGGGTCGGTCGCCGCCAGCTTTTCGGCAATGGCGGTATCCTTACGATAAACTTCCAGCGCTTCCGCGTGCTTGCCCTCATGGGTCAGCATATCGCCGAGCCGGCTGTAGCTCACCGAGAGGTCGCGCTGCCATTCGGTGTGGCCGGGATCGGCGGCGTGCAGCTTTTCGGTGATCGCCAGACTCTTGCGGTATTCCAGCAGCGCCTCGGCACGATCGCCGGCCGCCACCAGCGCGTCGCCGATGCGCTCGTGACTCACCGACATGTCGCGTTGGCGTTGCGCATTGCCGGGATTGGCCGCCACCAAGCGCTCGCGGATCGCCAGACCGGTGCGATATTCCACCAGCGCCTCGTAATGCTTGCCATTGCGCGTGAGCATTTCGCCGATCTTGTTATAGCTGATCGACAGGTCACGCAGGACCTGCTCGTTGTTTGGATCGTCGATAATCAGCCGTTCGCGGATCGCCAGCGCCTTGCGAAATTCTACCAGCGCTTCCTCGGTCTGCCGCGCCGACACCAGCACGTCGCCAATCTTGTTGTAGGCGATCGACAGGTCGCGCTGCCAAGTGGCATTGCCGGGGGCGGATGCCGCGATCTTCTCGGTGATCGCCAGACTCTTGCGATACTCCTCCAGCGCCTCTTCGCGCCGCCCGGACGCCATCAGCACGTCGCCGATGCCCTCCATGCTGATCGAGTGGTCGCGCTGATAACCCATATTATCGGGATCTTGCTCGAGCAGCTCGTAAATGATGTTGCTCGCCCGATTGGCGGAGGCAAGCGCAGCCGGGAGATCACCCAGCGCTTGCAGCGTTTCCACCAGATCCATGAGGGCGACCGCCTCGGTGCGCCGCAGGTCGGGCGAGACTTCACCGGATTCCGCGAGTTGGCGTTGCAGCTCGCGCGCGCTGTCGAGAATCTTGCGCACCAATGCGACCGGAATGCCGGTGCGGTCGCGGAATTCGCGCGCCAGGTCGAACACCAGGGCATTGGCGGTGCCGGTGGCTACCGCGAGCGTGCGCTCCGCGCGCGCCCGCTGCTGCTCGGCCGCCGTCTTCTGCTCGATCGCCGCCCGTTCGGCTTCCACTGCCGATTGTTCGGCTTGCAGCGCTTCCTGTTTGGCTTGCAGCGCTGTGCGTTCGGCTTGTACGGCAACGCGCCATTGCCAGCCGGCTAGGCCGGCGAGCACCACGGCCACCACCAGCCCGGCTGCGGTCGCCACCAGGATATTGCGTTGGCGCCGGCGCTCGGCGTCGCGGCGGCGCGTATCGGCCTTCAACGACTCGGCGATGAATTCCGGCATATGGGGAGACAGATCGTCGCCCAACCGCTCGGTGAGCTGCGCCGCGCCGGCCAGCAATGCCGGCGCCGTCACCAGGTGATCGGCCTTGGCCGCCGGCAGCGCGGAGACCCAGTCCTTCACTATCGGTTCGAGGGTGTGGCGCACGCGGATCAGCGCGGCGTTCTCCTTGAGAATGCGCAGCGCCTCCGGCCAGACCCGCAGCAGCGCCTCGTGCACCGGGCGCACCCGCACCACGCCGTCGGCTTCCTCGACCGTTAGCAGTCGCGCGGCAATGAAGGCGTCCACCAGCGCGCGGCGCGCCGGCCGGCCGCGCTCGAACGCATCGCGCGCGATCGGCAGCAGCGTGAGCGTGATCTTGCCGGCGGGGTCGACCTCGAAATTGCGTACCAGGGCGGTCACCAGCGCCGGCAGCGCGGCGCGCGCTTCCGGCGCGGTCTGGTCGAGCTGGGCGATCGCCTCGCCCGCCGCGCGCGCCACCGCCTCATCGATGCCGGGATAGTCCTCGAAGCGCAGCACGCCGTCGCCGCGCTTTTCCTGTGCCTCATAGAGCAGCTGCAAAGTCATCTGCAGCAGCGGCAGCGCATCGCCGCCCTTGGCGTCGGCCGCCAGCACCTGCGCCAGCGACAGGCCTTTCTCATTGTTCTCGAAAGAGAGCGGCGGCTCGCAGGCCGCCACCGGCCGGGTGATGATGTCCTCCAGCTCATGCGCTGCCGGCGGCAGCAGATCGAGCGTGGCGCCAGCCTCGCGCAGCGCCAGGAAGGATTCGACCTGCTGGAAGCGGCCGTAGGTATCGCTGCGCAACGCCGCCACCACGACCGCAAGCTTCGCCTCCACCAGCGCGCGCAGCACCGCGGCGAAGTCCTCAACGCTGGCGGGGCCCGTTTCCACGAACAGCCGTTCCACCTGGTCGAGTGCCAGCAGCAGCCGCGCCGGCCGCGGCCTGTCGTAGTTCATTTTTTGCGCGCGCTCCTGGGCGGCGCGTTCCAATGCGCCGCGGATCGGGGCAATCGCGGTCTCGCCGCCCGCCCGCAGGGCGCCGACCAGTTGTTCGGGCGTGCGGAAATCGCCCTTGGCCAGCTCGCCGCCCAGCGCCTCATAAGCGAACAGCGCGGTGGCCAGGTTGTGAAGCGGATCGCCGGTCGGCAGCAGCAGCGCGGTACGCCACAGATCGATGTCGGGCACGACGCCGTGGCGGACCACGCGCGGCAACAGGCCGGCGCGCAGCAGGGAGGATTTGCCCGAGCCGCTGCCGCCGATCAGCAGCAGGAATGCCACGCCGCGGCGCAGCCGCTCGATCGTCTTGGCGATCGCTGCTTCGCGCCCGAAGAACACCGGGGCATGGGAAGCCTCGAACGGCGCCAGCCCGCGGAACGGCGAGCCTTTGATCCGGCGGTCCCAGACCGGGCCTTTGAGGATGACGCCGCGCCGTTCCAGCCATTGCCGGATGCAGGCGTCGAGCTTGCGTTCGAAATCGTCCGGATCGTCGAACGGCTGATGGCCGGCGGTGTTGTAACCCTCGGGCGTCTCGGTCCAGCGCTTCCAGATTTGCTCGAGCAACTGGTGCTGGGTGATCTCCTCATTGGCGCTCCGCCTGGTAGAACACCGGCGCGGTCTTGCGGAACAGATAGACGTCGGGAACGCCGGAATGGGTGCGGCTGGCGGCCACCGCGGTCTCGAATTCGAGCACCGTGCCGCTCTCATAGGGAGAGCCGTCGACGCGGCGCCAGACCGACGGGTCGAGCTTCAGCCCGGCGCGCTTCCAAATGATGCAGACCACCAGATCGGTCGAAGACAGACCACCGACCGCGGCCTCGATCGCCTCCTGGAAGGAATGCGCCGCGGTGTAGAAGGCGTCCTCCCAGCGCAGCACGTCGATCTGCGCCACGGCTTCCAGCTCGGTGTTGAGCCGGTCGACCACGCCGGTGACGCGGTCGCGCTCGGCCTTCACGTCCGACGGCGAGGATACGAACAGGCGGAAACGACGCTCGACCAAGACCCCCTCCCACGGGAGACCAGGGTATATTAGCGGTTACCCGCAACGGCGTCGATATTTGGCAGAACACTCGCAAGCCGCCGTCAGGGCGCAGCGGCGGGCTCGGTGGCAACCGGAACGCGGGATTCGCGCCCGAGGATCGGCCGCTCGTCGATCATCAGCACCGCGGCGAGCGCGGCCGCAAGGCAGGCGGCGGCGGCGATAAAGACCCAGCGGAAGACGACGACGAAATCGCCGGCGAGCGCGGCGGCGGCGGAGCCGTGGCGGTCGAGCAAGAGCGCCTGGCCGACCGTGTCGGCGCCGCTCAGCACGATGGCGCCGAACACCGCGACGATGATGGCGCCGCCGAGCTGGCGGAAGAAGTTCAGGGTTCCGGTGGCGGTGCCGAGCTGGTGCAGCGGCACGATGTTCTGCATCACCACAGTGGTGATCGGATACATGGTGCCGAGACCGACACCGACCACGCCGAGCAACAGGGAGATTTCCAAAAGCGACAGCCCGGCCGGGCGCGCCGCGCACAACAACAGCCCGGCGATCGCCGCCGCGAGGCCGATGACCGGCACGCGCTTGTAGCGGGCAAGCCGCGAGAGCAGCCGCCCCGCCCCCAGCGACCCCAGGGTGCTGCCGCAGAGAAAGGCGATCAAAGCCAGACCCGAGGTCGATGCCGAGAACCCGAGCACGAGTTGCAGATAGAGCGGCACGAAGATCGAAAGTCCGACGACGGTGCCGATGGAAAAGAACCCGGCCACGATGACCGCGCGCACCACTTTGTCCCGCAACATGGTAAGCGGGATGAAAGGCTCGGGCGCGCGCAACAGCCGCCAGGCGAACAGCGCCCACACCCGCGCGGAGACCCCAAAGCCACAAACAATGGACGCCGACATCCACGGATAACGCACGCCGCCCCAGGCC
>JBKKAF010000135.1:0-26714 GCA_046714775.1 Xanthobacteraceae bacterium
GCCCAATTCCGCGCAGCGGTGCAACGTCGGGAACACCTTGCCGGGATTGAGCAGGCCCTTGCCGTCGAAGGCACATTTGAGCCGCTGCTGCTGATTGAGATCGATCTCGTTGAACATGGTGGGCATCCGGTCGCGCTTCTCCACGCCGACGCCATGCTCGCCGGTGAGTACCCCGCCGACTTCCACGCAGAGCCTGAGAATGTCGGAGCCGAAAGTTTCAGCGCGCTCCAGCTCGCCCGGCTGGTTGGCGTCGTAGAGGATGAGCGGATGCAGATTGCCGTCGCCGGCATGGAACACATTGGCGACACGCAGCCTGTATTGCTGCGACAGCTCCTTGATCCGGTGCAGCACCGCCGGCAGTTTTGCGCGCGGAATGGTGCCGTCCATGCAGAAATAATCCGGCGAGAGCCGGCCCATGGCGCCGAAGGCGGCCTTGCGGCCCGACCAGAACAGCAGCCGCTCGGCTTCCGAGTTGGAAACCTGGCAGGTGACCGCGCGGCACTCTTTGGCGATCTCTTCCACCCGCGCGCAGAGATGATCGACCTCGGCCTGCGGGCCATCCAGTTCCACGATCAGCAGCGCCTCGACATTGAGCGGATAGCCGGCATGCACGAAGGCCTCGACGGCCGCGATGGCGGGCGCGTCCATCATCTCCATGCCGCTCGGGATAATGCCCGCGCCAATGATCTTGCTGACGCAGGAACCGGCGTCCTCCGACGAAGGAAAGCCCACCAGCAGCGCACGCGCGGTTTCCGGCTTCTTCAGCAGCCGCACCGTCACCTCGGTGACGACGCCGAGCAGCCCCTCCGAGCCGGTGACGATGCCGAGCAGGTCATAGCCGCCGCTGTCGAGGTGCCGGCCGCCGAGCCGCACGAGCTCGCCGGTCATCAGCACCATTTCGCAGCCCAGCAGGTTGTTGGTGGTCATGCCGTATTTCAGGCAATGCACGCCGCCGGAATTCTCCGCCACATTGCCGCCGATGGTGCAGGCGATCTGCGAGGACGGATCGGGGGCGTAGTAGAAGCCGGCATTGGCGACCGCGTTGCTGACGGCAAGATTGGTGACGCCCGGTTCGGCCACCACCACGCGGTTGTCGAAATCGATCTCGCGGATGCGGTTGAATTTTGCCATGCCGAGCAGCACGCCGTCGGCCAATGGCAAGGCGCCGCCGGAGAGCGAGGTGCCGGCGCCGCGCGGCACCACCTTGACGCCATGCTCATGGCAATAACGCAGCACACGGCTGACCTGACCGGGGGTCTCCGGCAGCACCACCACCATGGGAAGCTGGCGATAGGCGGTGAGCCCGTCGGATTCGTAGGGCCGCATCGCCCGCTCGGCCGCGATCACGCCCTCGCCCGGCACGATGGCGGCGAGCGCCGCCACGATGGCCTGGCGGCGCGCCAGCACGCTGCGGTCGGGTTCCGGCATGACGAGCGACATCGGAATCTCCAGTGAAGCCTGTTATAGCGCCTGCACGGATCGAAATCGCGTCCCCAAAAGCAAAATCGCAAGCGCGCCCAAGGCGGAGAACGGATATGGCTGTGGACCGTTGACAGCGAAGGCTGTGGCCATTCGAATCCGGCTGGGTCGAACAGGAGACGATGATGTTGAAATGCGTGATCGCGGTGATGCTGCTTGCGCTGTCGGTAGGAGCGGGTGTTGCCCAGGACGCCGCCGCGGGCGAGCAGGCGTTCAAGCGGCAGTGCTCGATCTGTCACGACGCCGGCGAAGGCGCCAAGATCAAGCTCGGCCCGCCGCAAAACGGGTTGGAAGGCCGCAAGGCCGGCGCCTATGAGGGCTACAATGCGTCCGACGCGATTAAGGCCTCCGGCATTGTCTGGAACGAGCAGACCTTCAAGGAGTATCTCAACGACCCAACCGGCAAGGTGCCCGGCACCCGGATGGTGATCGCCGTAAAAAACGAGCAGGATGTCGCCAATCTTTGGGCCTATCTCAAGCAATTCGGCCCGGACGGGAAGAAAAAATAGGCGTCCGCCGGCCTGTTGCAGTCATCGGCCCCGGCGGCGCTTGATGGTCGTCAAGGCGCGCGCCGGCAACCCGCGCAAGGAGTTAAAGCCATGATCAAGGACCTGGTGGTCAATCTGACCGGCGCCAGCGCGCAGGACTATGCCGCCGACTATGCGGTTTCGATCGCCAAGGAATTCGGCGCCCATGCCGATGGCATTTCCTTCATCTTCGATCCAGTGATTCCGGGCAGCGTCCTCGGCGGCTTGCCGACCGAACTGATCGAGGCGCAACGTGCCGAGAACAGCAAGATTGCCAAGGGCGCGGCTGAACATTTCGAGAGCGCGTGCAAGACGGCCGGCGTGACCGGCCACACGCGCGTTCTCGATGCCAGCGTGGCCGGCGCCGCCGACCTATTCGGACGCATCGCGCGCCGCTTCGACATCGCCGTGGTCGGGCAGGCGCGGCGCGATCTGGGCGCTTCGGAGGATTTGCTGATCGAGGGCGCGTTGTTCGAGTCGGGCCGCCCGATGGTGGTCGTGCCCTATATCCAAAAGGACGGGCTGAAGCTCGAGCGGATGCTGGTGTGCTGGGACGGCAGCCGGCCGGCGGCACGCGCCATTGCCGACGCCATGCCGTTCCTGCAACGCGCCAAGTCCGTGGAAGTGCTGGTGGTGATCGGCGAACGCGGCAAGGGTGGCGAGTTGCAGGGTACCAATATGACCCGCCATCTCGCGCGCCATGGCGTCAATGTCGAGCTCAAGCGCGTGCCGGCGGGCGACCTCGATGTGAAGGACGCGATTCTGTCCTATGTCGCCGACAGCGCGGCCACGCTGATCGTGATGGGCGGCTACGGCCACTCGCGGCTGCGCGAATTCATCCTCGGCGGCGTCACGCGCGGCATTCTGACCTCGATGACCACGCCGGTGTTGATGTCGCATTGAGCTTGATGACCGCCCTGTTCAGCCCTGCAACCAAATCCGCTCGGATGCGTTATAGGGTGCGGCCGGCTGCGTCCCCGATGGCCGGATTTAGCAAAAAATTTCAATAACTTAGTTCTGCAACAACGAGGAGCGAGGCCGGTCCTGCCGCCGCCTTAGGCCTGCGCTCGAAGGAGCAGCGAAACATGGCGGATTCCTTCACCTTCGGAATCGAGGAAGAATATTTCCTGGTGGACGCGGAGACCAAGCTGGTCGCCCGCGGCATGCCGGAAGCGTTCCTCAAGGCGGCAAAGGCGGCAACCGATGGCCGCGTCGCCGGTGAATTTCTGCAGTCGCAGATCGAGGTGGTCATGCCGCCGCATTCCGACATGGCGGAAGCGCGCGCCGAGCTTCGCCAGTTGCGGCACGCTTTGGCGACGGTGGCGGCGGAGCACGGCCTCGCCATTCTCGCCTCGGGCACGCATCCGACTGCGACCTGGCGTCATGCGCTGCAGACATCGAAGGACCGCTACGACGTCGTGATGCAGGATCTGCAGATGATCGGACAGCGCAACATGTTGTGCGGGCTGCACGTGCATGTGGAGCTGCCCGACCCCGACGCGCGCGTCGGTGTCATGTACCGGATGTTGCCCTATCTGCCGCTGTTCTTGGCGCTGTCGACCTCCTCGCCGTTCTGGCAATCCCGCCGCACCGGGCTCAAGGGCTACCGGCTCGCCGCCTATGATGAATTGCCGCGCACCGGAGTGCCGGAGCTGTTCCGCACCAAGGAGGAGTTCGACGCCTATGTGGCGGCGCTGGTGCGCGCCGGCGTGATCGAGGATTCGAGTTATATCTGGTGGGCGATCCGGCCGTCGCTGAAATACCCCACGCTCGAACTGCGTGCGCCCGATTCCTGCACCCTGGTGGACGATTCGATCGCCATCGCCGCGCTCTATCGCACCGTGGCGCGGCACCTTTGTCGCAATCCGCAACACAACTGGGATTTGGACGCGGTCTCGCGCGCCATCGTGGTGGAGAACAAATGGCGCGCGCAGCGTTATGGCGTGCACGGCACGTTCGTGACCGAAGACGGCGCGATGACGGTCGGCGAAATGCTCGATCGCGTCACCGAAGAGACCGCGGCGGACGCCGAGGCGCTCGGCTGCACCGCGGAGATCCGCCGGTGCCGGGCGATTGTCGATGCCGGCACTTCGGCTGATGCGCAGCTAGCGGTGTTCGAGGCGCATAAGAACAGCGCGCGGCGGGAAGATGCCTTGAGCGCCGTGACCGACTGGATCGCGACTGCGACGCTGCAATAACCGCAGCGCTAGAGCATGATTGCTTCAGGTTGAATCGCAATCACGCTCTAGCTTATTGTTTGAGCATGATCTTTTCCGAAAACCGGTTCCCACTTTTCGGGATCATGCTCTAAGCCCCCGCCGCGGGCATCGCCGTCTGCACCACTAGCCCGCGGGCGCGGGCATCCAGCACGCCGAGCGCGCGTAGCGCAAACAGCGTGACCGTCTGCACCTGGGCGCGGGCCGCGCCCGGATCGCCGGCGGGTTGCGGCGCCAGGGGTCCGATCAAGCCCTCGATCAGCGCGCCGAGCAGCGCCGGCGCCGCCGCCGCGGCGTCCTGCTCCGGCAGATGGCCACGTTCGATGGCGGTCCGGATACGGGCCTCGAACACCGCCGCAATCGCGCGCCGATAGGCCACCCGGGCGGCATCGATGTCCGGCTCCACCGGTTCGGCCATCATCGCGAAGGCGAGCCGTTTCTGCACAAGCGCCCGAGCGGAAAAGGTGGCGATGGCCGCGGCCAGCGCCGACAACGGCCCGGGCGCCGCATCCGCCGCGCCGCCGACCGCTTTGATCTCCCGCTCGGACAAAGCCGCGCCCAGAGCAGCGACCAGTTCGGCCTTGCCGGGAAAGTAGCGATAGACCGTACCGGCGGCGATGCCGGCGCGTTCGGCCACCGGCGCGATCTGCACCGCCGCCATGCCGCCCTCGCCCGCCAGCGCGCCGGCGGCCGCCAGGATTGCGTCATGGCGGGCGGCGAGCTTGCGGGTGACATTGTCGGTGCGCCGATAGGGCATGACGAATCGCAGGGTTCAGAAGCAATGAACTCTGATTCGCCTTGCGCTCGGAAAGCAAGCGTCGCGATGCAGCTCACATTCCGAACGCGCGCACCGACGCCCCCACGATCATTCCGGTCAGCACCGCCAGCAGATCGTTGCGCAGCACCAGCATCACGGCGCCGGCTGCTCCGATCGCCAGTGCGGCGGCAAGTCCATCGCGCACCACGATCGGCAATACCGCGGCCACCACCACCGAGCCGGGCAACGCTTCCAGCATGCGCCGCAGGCGCGGCGTCAACGGCACGTGTTCCATCATCCAGAAACCGCCGGCGCGGATGCCATAGGTCACCGCCGCCATCGTCAGGATCGCGGCCAGCACGCCCCACTCCGCCGGCTCAATCGCGGTCATCGATCAAACCTCCCACCACGCTGCCGGCAACGGCGCCCGCTACGATGAACCACCATCCGCCGACGAGCTGCTGGACCAGCAGCGCCACCGCGCCGGCGGCGACCCAGGCGAGCGCCGGCCGCGCTCCGCGCCACAGCGGGATCAGCATGGCGGCAAAGAAGATCGGCATCACAAGGTCGATGCCGTAACGGCGCGGATCGGCGATCAGCACGCCGAGCAGATAGCCGGCGGTCGCCGAACAAAGCCACACCGCCCAGATCAAGAGGCTCGAGCTGAAGAACACCGCGGGGTCGGAGCCGCCCTCCCCGCGGTAGCGCATGGCGATCAGCCAGCCCGGATCGGTGACGAGATGCAATGCCGGATAGATCTGCCAGCGCGGCAGCGTGCCGAGCCAGGGATGCAGCGACGCCGTGATCAACAGCATGCGGGCATTGACCGTGGCGGTGATCAGCGCAAGCCCGGCGATCTCGGCGAAGGTGAAATGCCGCGGCCAGACTTCCAGCGCCACCAATTGCGACATGCCGGCATAGACCAGCGCGTTCATCAGCGTGTTGTCGAACAGCGACAGACCCTGCCGCGCGGCGGCGGCGCCCACTGCCAAGCCGAACGCAATCATGCCGGGCAGGATCGGCAACACCAGCCGGCAGCCGAGCCGGATGCCATCGATCCAGCGGTGCGGCGGCGGACTCTCTTTCGTGTCGAAGCTCGTCATGAGAGGCCAAAAAACGCGAGGATCAAGGCGTAAACTCATACACGCCAGCAAGGATCGATTGCCAGATTCTTTGACGGCGCCGATATCCGGCTGTACCGGATCAGGCCCATGGCTCCTCCCCTCCTTCAGCTCAAGGACGTCGCGCTGACCTTCGGCGGAACGCCGCTGCTTACCGGCGCGGAGCTATCCGTCTCGACCGGCGAGCGCGTGTCCGTGGTCGGCCGCAACGGATCGGGCAAATCGACGCTCCTGAAAATCGCGGCCGGGCTGGTCGAACCGGACCGCGGCTCGGTGTTCGTGCAGCCCGGGGCGCTGGTGCGCTATCTGCCGCAGGAGCCGGATTTCTCCGGTTTCGCGTCCACGCTCGCCTATGTCGAAGCCGGGCTGCGGCCGGGCGACGACACCCATGCCGCCCGCTATCTCCTGGAGCAACTCGGCCTCACCGGGCGGGAGGATCCGGCGCAGCTGTCCGGCGGCGAATCCCGCCGCGCCTCGCTGGCGCGCGTGCTAGCGCCCTCGCCAGAAATCCTCCTGCTCGACGAGCCGACCAATCATCTCGACCTGACCACGATCGAGTGGCTGGAGCACGACCTCGATTCCCGTAACACCGCGCTGGTGATCATCAGCCACGACCGGCGCTTTCTCTCGACGCTCTCGCGCAGCATGGTCTGGCTCGACCGTGGACAGACTCGCCGCATCGAACGCGGATTTGCCCATTTCGAGGAATGGCGCGACACGGTGCTCGCGGAGGAGGAACGCGATCAGCACAAGCTCGACCGCAAGATCGTCGCGGAGGAGCACTGGATGCGCTACGGCGTGACCGCCCGGCGCAAGCGCAACATGCGCAGGGTCGGCCAGTTGCAAGCGTTGCGCGAACAGCGCCGCACTTACCGCGCCGCCGCCGGCAACGCCACCATCACCACCAGTTCGGCGGCGCCTTCCGGCATGCTGGTGATCGAGGCTGGCGGTATCGGCAAGAGCTACGACTGCCGCCCGATCGTGCGTGACTTCTCGATCCGCATCCATCGCGCCGACCGCATCGGCATCGTCGGACCGAATGGCAGCGGCAAGACCACGCTGGTCAGCCTGCTGACCGGCATCCTGCCGCCGGATTCAGGCTCGGTCCGGCTCGGGTCGACGCTTGCCGTCGCGACCCTCAATCAGCATCGCGACAGCCTCGATCCCGATGTCACGGTGACCGAAGCTCTGACGGGAGGCCACGGCGACACCGTGACGGTCAACGGCCATGCCAAACATGTCGTCAGCTACATGAGGGATTTCCTGTTCACGAGCGAACAGATGCGCACGCCGCTCGGCAAGCTGTCGGGCGGCGAACGCGGTCGTCTGATGCTGGCGCAGGCGCTTGCCAAACCCTCAAACCTGCTCGTTCTCGATGAGCCGACCAACGATCTCGATATGGAGACGCTGGAGGTGCTCGAGGACATGCTCGGCGAATATCCCGGGACTGTCCTGCTCATCAGCCACGACCGCGATTTTCTCGACCGCCTCGTAAGCGGCGTGATTGCGCCGGAGGGAAACGGTCGCTGGATCGAATATGCCGGCGGCTATAGCGACATGCTGGCACAGCGCGGCGTGGATCCGACCCGCGAGCAGCACAAGCGGGAACCGCAGAAAGCCGCCAAAGAGCGCGTTTCGACCGCCGGAGGACCGCAGCCCGCAAGGCGGCGGATGAGTTTCAAGGACAAGCACGCGCTTGAAACGTTTCCGAAGACCATCGCTACGTTGCAGGCGGAAGCAAGCCAGCTGCAAGCCAAGCTCGACGATCCGAAGTTCTATGGGCGCGACCGCGCCGCCTTCGAAAAGATCACTGCCGCACTCGGAGAGCTACAGCAGAAGATCGCCGTAGCGGAAGAGCAATGGCTGGAGCTCGAAATGCTGCGCGAGGAACTTGCCGGCAACTGACAAAGCCCACACGCGCAAAACAAGACGCCCGCCTCGCGGCGGGCGTCCAGATATTGCAAAGGGCGCGATCAGGCTTGCGGCTGCGGCTCGAGGCTGCCGGTGCCGGCGTCCGGACGCGGACGCGGCTTGCCGGCGGGCGGCACCGCGGACGAGCGCGGCGTCGCCGGCTCGATCACCGTCTCGCGGACCGGACGGCGGCCGGCCAGCAGATCCTTGATCTCATCGCCGGTCAGGGTTTCGAATTCGAGCAGGCCCTTGGCCAGCACTTCGAGGTCGGCGCGCTTGGTTTCCAAAATTTGCTGGGCCTCGGCAAAGCCGGCCTCGACCAGGCGCCTGATCTCGCCATCGATCTTGCGGCTGGTTTCCTCGGAAATGCTCTGCTGACGCGACACCTGATAGCCCAGGAACACCTCGTCCTGGTTCTCGCCATAGGCGACGGTGCCGAGCGTTTCCGACAGGCCCCAGCGGGTCACCATCATGCGGGCGAGCTTGGTGGCCTGCTCGATGTCCGATGCCGCGCCCGAGGTCACCTTCTCGCGGCCGAAGATCAGCTCCTCGGCGACACGCCCGCCCATCATGATGGCGAGCCGCGAGGTCATCTGCTCCAGGCTCATGGACAGCTTGTCGCGTTCCGGCAGCTGCATGACCATGCCCAGCGCGCGGCCGCGCGGAATGATGGTCGCCTTGTGCACCGGGTCGGTGGCCTTGACGTTGAGCGCAACGATAGCGTGGCCGCCCTCGTGATAGGCGGTCAGCATCTTCTCTTCTTCGGTCATCACCAACGACTTGCGCTCGGCGCCCATCATGACCTTGTCCTTGGCGTCCTCGAACTCGCTCTGGGTGACCATGCGCTTGTTGCGCCGCGCCGCCATCAAGGCGGCTTCGTTGATCAGATTGGCGAGGTCGGCGCCGGAGAAACCGGGCGTGCCGCGGGCGATGGTCTTCAGGTTCACGTCGGGCGCCAGTGGCACCTTGCGCACATGCACCTTCAGGATTTGCTCGCGTCCGACAACGTCCGGGTTCGGCACCACGACCTGGCGGTCGAACCGGCCGGGTCGCAGCAGCGCCGGATCGAGCACGTCGGGCCGGTTGGTGGCGGCGATCAGGATGATGCCCTCGTTCGCCTCGAAACCATCCATCTCCACCAGCAACTGATTGAGCGTCTGTTCGCGCTCGTCGTTGCCGCCGCCGAGACCGGCGCCGCGATGGCGGCCGACCGCGTCGATTTCGTCGACGAAGATGATGCAGGGCGCGTTCTTCTTCGCCTGCTCGAACATGTCGCGCACGCGGCTGGCGCCGACGCCGACGAACATTTCGACGAAGTCGGAACCGGAAATAGTGAAAAACGGCACGTTGGCCTCACCGGCCACCGCGCGGGCAATCAAGGTCTTGCCGGTGCCGGGCGGGCCGACCAGCAGCACGCCGCGCGGAATTTTGCCGCCGAGTCGCTGGAATTTGCCGGGATCGCGCAGAAACTCGACGATCTCCTGCAGGTCCTGCTTGGCCTCATCAACGCCGGCGACGTCCTCGAACTTCACGCGGCCATGCGCCTCGGTCAAAAGCTTGGCGCGGCTCTTGCCGAAGCCGAGCGCCTTGCCGCCGGCGCCTTGCATCTGGCGCGAGAGGAAAATCCACACGCCGATCAACAGGGCAAACGGGAACCAGGAGATCAGGAGCTGCAGGAACCAGGGCATGTCATTTTGCTGCGCGCGCGCGGTAATCTGCACGCCCTTGCCGTACAGCCGCTGGACCAGCGTCGGATCGTTCGGAGCATAGGTTTGGAAGGCGCGGCCGTCGTTGAAGGTGCCGTGGATGTCGGGCCCCTGGATCAGCACGTCCCGCACCCGCCCCTGATCGACCTCGGTGAGCAGTTGCGAGAACGAAATGTCCTGCGAAGCCGTGCGCGGCCCTGGATTCTGGAACAGCGTGAACAGCGCCAGCAGCAACAGAACGATGATCACCCAAAGGGCGAAATTGCGCAGGTTGGTGTTCATTCTGATCCTTTATGGTCGCCGGCTGAGGCAGCCCCTTCGATGGCCCCCGAAGGCAAAGACCGATTCACGTCCGTCCCGCCCCAATCTAGGTATGGCCGCCGCCAAGGGAAAGGGGCCATTTCGTCCCATTCTACCGCCCTTTGGGCAGCCTACGCCGGTCATATTGGCGCGTGGTTAAGGCCTTACTGCGGCGTCCCGGTCCGGCCGACCGTGCGGGGGCCCGTTCTATCGTCAGCCCGGCGCCGGTGAGCGTGACCAATGCGCCCGCCAGGGTGCGGCGAATGCGCGCCTGCCCGCCCGCGGTCAGGTCCTCGTAGAGCGCCTCCAGCTTGCCCAGCTCCACCGGCCCCTCGTCGCCGACGCGAGCAATAGCGCGGCCGAGAACGCGCAATGCGACTTCGGCCGGCAGGCGCAGGAATTTCTCGGCGTCAAGCACGATGGCGTCGTGGCCGCTCCACGGCGCCTCCGACACCGCCGCGACCGCCGCGTCCGCCGCGAATTCGAGCGTCGCCTCGACCCGCCGCAGCCGCTGCGCCAGCAGCGCCAGGCGGCGCGCGCCCAGTCCCTCTTTGGCCAGCATCGGCATCAAGGCGCGCAGCCGCGCCCGCGTGAAACGCGGATCACGATTGGAAGGATCGTCGGCAAACGACAGACCGGCCACCGCCAGCGTGGCGAACAGCCGCGATTTCGGCAGGTCGAGCAATGGGCGCACCAGTAAAATCTCGTTCTCGCGGTTTGCGGGAAGCGGTGAGATGCGCGCCATGGCGCCGAGGCCGGTGGGACCGCTGCCGCGCGCCATCCGCAGAACCACCGTTTCGGCCTGGTCGTCGAGTGTGTGGCCGGTCAAAACGTGACGGGCGCCGACCGCCTGCGCGGCATCGCCGAGCAGGCGATAGCGCATCGCACGCGCGGCCTCCTGTAGTCCCGCCGCGGGCTTGGCTCCATTCCAGCGCAGGGTGCGGTGCCGAACGCCGAGACCCCTGGCCCAGTGTTTCACCGCGCGGGCTTCGCGCGCCGATTCCGGTCGCAATCCGTGATCGATGGTGACGGCGAGGAGTTTGGGCCCGCGCTTGAGCGCCGCCCGCCAGCGCGCTGCAAGCACCAGAAGCGCGGTTGAATCGGGGCCGCCGGAGACCGCGAGCAACAGAACCGGCGTGTCGGCAAAGCCGTCGAACAGCGTCTTCGCCTCGGCGGCGGAGACTGGCGCGGCCTCAGCAGCGGACACGCTTTTGTTCTCGCTCGACGCCCTGCCGCACGCCGATGGAGGCGCGCGGATATTTGTGTAGGACCTGGCCGAGCGTCACGCAGGCGGCGTCCTTCTCGCCGAGCGCCGCCAGCGACTGGCCAAGCCGCAGCAAGGCATCGGGGGCCTTGGCGGCGGTCTCGTATTTGGTCGAGACGGTCAGAAAGGCTTCCCCGGCGTCGCGGTAGCGTTGGCGCTGGAACAGCGCTTCGCCGAGCCAGTATTGCGCGTCAGCCGCCAGCCGGTCGCTGGGATACCTCTTCAGGAACGCGCGCAACGTGTCTTCCGCCAGCACATAGTCCTTGCGCAGCACATAGCCGTAGCCCAGATCGAATTCATCCTTGGGCGATTGCGAGGGCGGCAGCGTTGCGACCTGCGGGTTGCGCGGCTGAGCTTGCGGGTCTTGGCCGCCGGGCACCCGAGCAGGGAGCGACGGATCGTTCGCCGGGCCCGCCATGGTGGACAGGTCGAGCGGCGCCCCCGCACCGCGTCCGCCCGGCGCCCCGATCGGCGGAGCTTCCACAGCTTGAGGCACCTGATCGGCCGGTGTGCCGGCGGGCACCGTGGTCGAGCCCAGTACGCGCGGAACGCCGGGGGCGTTGGGGTTCTGCGACGGATCGAAGGCATCGCCGCGGCGGCCGGATGGAGCGACGGGCGCCGGTTGGATCTGCGGAGCAGCGGCCGGCGGCTGCGCGGCGGGCGGTTGCACCTGCGATGGCGCGCCGCTCGTCCGGGCCGGCGCGCTCGGTCGCGCGCCTTTCGAGCCCAATTCCTGAAAGCGGAATTCGGCGTCCTCCTGCAGGCGTTTGAGCTGGTTCTCCAGCTGCTGATTGCGGAATTGCATCTGCTCGATGGCACCGGTGAGCTGCCGGATCTGCGCTTCCAGGCGGTCGATGCGCACCATGAGATCAGTGGCGCTGACCTGGGCCGAGGCCGACCACGAGGCCGTCAAGAACGCGGCGGCAAGCGCCGGCGCCCGCAGCGCATGAAGAGAAAGGGCGGTCATGAGCAAGCGTCGCATCAACACGATGGAACCCCGTTCCAGCATACCGGAGGCAGTACGACCAAAGTGTGGCTTCGGCCGCCGGCGCAAACACAACCGGCGCCGCAAGGCGCCGGTTGCTCCCATTCCCCCACTTAACTTGCTCAGGAACTGGCGTTCAGCACGGTGACCGCGCGGCGGTTCTGCGACCAGCAGGAAATGTCATTGCAAACCGCCACCGGACGCTCCTTGCCGTAGGAGATCGTGCGCATGCGCTGCGTCTGCACGCCGCGTGACGCGAGATAATCGCGCACCGCCTGCGCACGCCGAGCCCCGAGCGCGATGTTGTATTCGCGCGTGCCGCGCTCGTCGGCATGGCCTTCGATGGTGAAGGCGTACTGATTATAACTGGTCAGCCATTGCGCCTGCTTTTCCAGCGTCGCGATCGATTGCGGCGACAGGGACGTGGAATCGCTCTCGAAGAAGACGCGGTCGCCGACATTGACCACGAAATCCTGCTGGCTGCCGGGCACAGCGGCGCTGGCATTCGCCGCCGATGGACCCTGATCTGCGGGATTCTTGGCGCAGCCCGCGATCACGAGCGCGGCGACGAGCATCGCGGCGAGTTTCACGGCGCGGGAGTTAGCCATCATAGTCGTCATTCCGGTGCCTCCATTCTCGCTGTTACCGGACAGGCGGAGAGGTCTAGCAGGGGCTTGGTTAAGCGAAGGTTCGTCAACCTTGATTGGGCCTTGCACTGATCGCTCAAAAGCGAGGAACAACGTGAAACCAATTATAGTGGTTAATGACCCGTGAATGCGGCGCCTTTGAGGGTTCGCCCGCTACCGGCGCGGAACTCGGATCACGACAGCAGCGGCGACCAGGCCGGATCGGAGGCAAAGCTCGGCGTCGGCGTGCGCTGCTCGTTACGGCCGGTGACGTCGACCGTATGCAGCGTCGGCCCGGCATTGCCGCCCGGATCGCGGAAGAACATGATCACGCGGCCATTCGGCGAGAAGGTCGGGCCTTCGTTGTGATAGCCCTCGGTCAGGATGCGTTCGCCCGATCCATCGGTGCGCATGATGCCGATCGCGAATTTGCCTTGGGCCTGCTTGGTGAAGGCGATGTAATCGTCGCGCGGCGACCACACCGGCGTCGAATAGGTGCCTTCGCCGAAGCTGATGCGTTGCGCGCCGCCGCCGGTCGCCGCCATGACATAGATCTGCTGACGGCCACCGCGATCGGACTCGAAACAAATGCGCGCACCGTCTGGCGAGTAAGAGGGCGCGGTGTCAATCGCCGTGGTGTCGGTGAGCCGCGTCGTCGCCTTGGAGCGCAGATCCATGACGAAGATATTCGAGTTGCTGCCCTGCTGCAGGCTCATGATCACGCGCTGGCCATCGGGAGAGAACCGCGGCGCGAAGGTCATGCCCGGAAAATTCCCGACCATTTCGCGCTGACCGGTTTCGACATTAAGCAGCATCACGCGCGGATCGCCCTGCCCGAACGCCATGTAGGTGATTTCTTGGGTGGAGGGTGAGAAGCGCGGCGTCAGCACCAGCTCGTCGCCGCGCGTGAGATAGCGCACGTTGGCGCCGTCCTGATCCATCAGTGTCAGCCGCTTCACACGACGGTCCTTCGGGCCGGATTCATCGACAAACACGATGCGGCTGTCGAAGTAGCCCTTCTCGCCGGTGAGCCGCTGATAGATGGCGTCGGAGATGATGTGGGCGAGGCGGCGCCAATTGTCGGGCGTGGTGTTCAACACCTGACCGGTCAGCTGTTGTCCCGCGAACACGTCCCACAACCGGAATTCCGCGCGCAGGCGTCCGTCGGGCTGGCGCGAAATTCGTCCGGTGGCCAGCGCCTGGGCATTGATCTGCCGCCAGTCAGGGAATCGCGGTATGGCGTCGATATTGGACACCCGTTCGATAAACGCCGCTTGATCGATCGGGGCAAACAGGCCGGAGCGCTGCAGGTTGGCGCTGATGATCTGCGACACCGCGCGGGCGGTCTGCGGATCGGGCAGGCCCACGCCGATGAAATCGGGGATCGCGATCGGCAACGGCTGCACATTGCCTTGCGTGACGTCGAGCTTGAGCACCGCCAAGGCGGGGCGCGACGCCAGGCTCGCAAATGCTGCGCCTGTGCCGAGCACAAGCACGCCGCGGCGGCTCATAAACTCCCGATTGGTCACTGGACAGCGCTCTTTCATGGCCACTCGCCTCAACCGCGGATCATCTGACGCGGATCGAAGGTGATCTCGATATCCTTCCACTGCTCGTAACTCTCCGGCTTCAGCATGTTGAACGGCTGGCCGCGCAACAGTGCGCGCACCGCGCTGTCGCGCGAGGCCATGAACAATATGCTCTGACCGCTGTTGAGCACCATCGGACCGCCGTCGATGGTGCCGTCCGGCTTGAATTTCACCCGGATGCGGACCACCAGCTCGTCCGGATTGCTGGCGCCTGCCGGCGGATTCCACAATTGCGCGAGCCGCGCGCGCAAGGCGTCGAGCTCCGATTGCGAGAGCTGCGCCGAGCGCCCGCTGGAGAGGCCGAGCGTCGGATTAGCATTGAGATTCTCGCCGGCCGCGGCCATCCGCTGCGGGTCGCGTTTGTCGAGCAGCGCGGCAATGCTCTTGGGATCGAATTGCGGCTGCGGCGGCTGTTCAGCCGGACGCTTGGGCGGGATCGGCGTTTTCGCCTCCGCCTTCTTCGGCTCCGGCCGCTTGGCCGCGTCCTTCTTCAGCGCTTCGGCGATGGCGTCGGGCTTGACGTCCTGCTTGGCCTGCGGCGCGGTTTTTTGCTTGGGATCCACCGGTTTGGGCGCCGGGGGCACGTCGGTGGTCGCCGTGACCTCGCGCTTTTCCACCACCTTCGGCGCCGTTTCGTCGACGCGTTTTTCGTCCGCGACTTTCTCGACCAGCGGCTGCGCCTTCTCGGCCTGCGGCGCGTTCTTGGAACCGGCCATGATCTTGGAGAATTCGCTGGTCGAGACGATGTCGACCGGCAGGGCTTCGGTGATCGGGGTCTGATACGGCTTGATGACGAACGTCACCACGCCCCACAGCAGCAACACTGCGTGTCCAGCGCTCGATATGGCGAGACTTGTCCGCATCACATGCTCAACCGGTCACGACCCTTGTTCGACCTCTGTCACCAGCGCAACGCGCCGGAAGCCGGCTTCCGAAAGCCGTCCCATCACCCTCATCACCGTGCCATAGTCGACCTTGCGGTCGCCGCGTACGTAAACCCGCTCGTCCATTCCGCCGCGCGCGTCGGTGATCGCCTTGAGCTTGGGCACCAATTCTTCGACGGCGATCTCGCTGTTCTGCAGAAACACTTTGCCCTCGAGATTCACTGACACCGTCAGCGGCTCGCGATCCTGATCGAGGCTCTTGGCCTGGGTCTGCGGCAGGTCGAGCGGCACCCCGACGGTCAGCAGCGGGGCGGAGATCATGAAGATGATGAGCAGAACCAGCATGACGTCAACCATCGGCGTCACGTTGATCTCGCTCATCACAGCGCGCCGGCGATGTTGTCGCTTGCCCGCGGCCGCACCGCCCCCGCTGATCCCCATCGTTTAACCCCTTACACGCGCTCGTCGATCTGGCGGGACAGGATGGCCGAGAATTCGTCGGCAAAGCCTTCCAGCCGCTGGGCGTGCTTGTTCACTTCGGATGCGAATTTATTGTAGAAAATCGTCGCCGGTATGGCAGCCACAAGGCCAATCGCGGTCGCGAACAAGGCTTCGGCGATACCCGGCGCCACCACGGCCAGGGAGGTGTTCTTGGAGGCGGCGATCGACTGGAAGCTGGTCATGATGCCCCAGACGGTGCCGAACAGGCCCACGAAGGGACCGGCCGAGCCGACCGTCGCCAGCACCAGGAGCCGCCGTTCCAGCCGCTCGACCTCGCGCGCGATGGTCACGTCCATCACTTTGTCGATCCGGGTCTGCAGACCGGCGAAGGAGCGCGCCTGGCCCTCGAAGCTGCGCTTCCATTCGCGCATGGCGGCGACGAACAAGGCGGCCATGGAATGGGTCGGCCGCGCCGAGAGCGAGCGGTAAAGTTCCTCCAGCGACTGGCCCGACCAGAACGCCTGCTCGAATTGATTCATCGTCTTGCGCATGCGCGCGTAGAGCAGCGTCTTCTCGATCGCGATCGCCCACACCCAGACCGAGCAGATCATCAACCCGATCATCACCGATTTGACGACCCAGTGCGACTGCCAGAACAAGCTGAACAGCGAGAGCTCCGAGGATGTAAGTCCGATTTGCGGGAGGCCGGCAGCGGTCATCGACTATCCTTCTGGCTCTCGGGAGCGAGGCTCCGGAAAGGGCGGCGGCGCGCGGACCAAAAGGTTAGGGTGAGCGACAGCACGAGCGCTCCACCGCAGACCCAAAATTGCGCGAAGAAAGCCAGCCGTCCACCACCGCACGGCTACGGATTTCCCCGCCAAACGTGTCCAAACTAGGGCGCCAAACCGGTCCTTACGGGCTCTCACTGGCGCTGATTGTAGTTAAGGATGGGTTATCGGTCGGCCGCTGCCGCGACGGGTTCGAATCGCTACCGCGGAGCGGCGGTGGCGTCGAGGTCCGCGCGCATGGCGATGCGCAGCGGCTTGGGGATCGGGCGCGCGCGGCCAGCGGATATGAACGCCACCCGGACATGCGCCTCGACCAGCAGATCGCCGCCGCGCACGACCTTCTGCCGCAGCGTGATGGAAGCGCCTTTGACCTCTTCCGGCTCGGTCACCACGTCGAGAATGTCGTCCATGCGTGCGGGCTTGAGGAACTCGATCTGCATCGAGCGCACGACAAAGGCGAAGCCTGGCGCTTCCTTCTCGGTCTCCTCGAACAGCGCGCGCTGGTCGGCGCCCAGCAGACGCAGATAATTGGTGCGGCCGCGCTCCATGAAGCGAAGATAGCTGGCGTGATAGACGAGGCCGGTGAAATCCGTGTCCTCGTAATAAATCCGCACCGGCTGCACATGACGTCCGTCGCGGATCGCGCCGTCGAGACCTGAAGACGTCACTGCCATGGCACATCTTTTTGTAGGGGCGCGGCAGCGACCCGCAGCCCTTCACGGCCGCGGTGATAGCTTTCTTCCATCACCTGCGCCGCCGTCGCGACCATCAGCGCCAGATCAATCCGCATCGTCGCTTTGCCCGAACAGCCCGAACTGTGACGGGTCGCGCGCCGGCTCGGCCAGACCAAGATGCTTGAAGGCATGGCCGGTGAGCAGCCGGCCGCGCGGGGTGCGCTGGATGAAACCCTTCTGGATCAGGAATGGCTCGATGATTTCCTCGATGGCGTCGCGCGGCTCCGACAGCGCGGCTGCGATGGTGTCGACGCCGACCGGCCCGCCCCCGTAATTCTCCGCGATGGTGATCAGATAACGCCGGTCCATGGCGTCGAGGCCGGCGGCGTCGACTTCCAGCTCGCCGAGCGCGCGATCGGCGGATGCGCGGTCGATCTTCGTGGCGCCCGCGACCAGCGCGAAGTCGCGCACCCGGCGTAACAGCCGCCCGGCGATGCGCGGCGTGCCGCGGGCGCGCCGCGCGATCTCATTGGCGCCGTCGGCCGTCATGCCGATGCCGAGCACGCGGGCGCCGCGGTTGACGATCTCCTCCAGTTCCGGCTCGGAATAGAAATTGAGCCGGATCGGAATGCCGAAGCGGTCGCGCAACGGGTTGGTGAGCAGGCCCGCGCGCGTGGTGGCGCCGACCAAGGTGAACTTGGCGAGATCGATCTTCACCGAACGCGCCGCCGGTCCTTCGCCGATGATGAGGTCGAGCTGAAAATCCTCCATCGCCGGATAGAGGATTTCCTCGACCGCCGGATTGAGCCGGTGAATCTCGTCGATGAACAGCACGTCGCGCTCTTCCAGATTGGTGAGCAGCGCTGCGAGATCGCCAGCCTTGGCGATCACCGGGCCCGAGGTGGCACGGAAGTTCACGCCCAATTCGCGCGACACGATCTGGGCGAGCGTGGTCTTGCCGAGCCCGGGTGGGCCGACGAACAGCACGTGATCGAGCGCTTCCTTGCGTTGGCGGGCGGCCTCGATGAACACGTTGAGATTGGCGCGCGCCTGCTGCTGGCCGATGAATTCGCCAAGCCGTTGCGGACGCAGCGAAGTCTCCGCATCTTCGTCGCGGCGATCCGGAGTGACGAGACGGCGGGGTGTCGTCATCGCCAAATCCTACCCGATGTCTTCACCTCCCCCCTTGAGGGGGAGGCGAAGAAGGCACGCCATTCCGCTTGCGCAATCACTTCGCCAGCTCCTTCAACCCGAGCCGGATCAATTGTGCGGTGTTGGCTTCTTCGCCGACGTTGCGCGCCGCCGCCGCGATCGCGGCCGCCGCCTGCGGCTGGCCGTAGCCGAGATTGACCAATGCCGACACAGCATCCGCCACCGGCCGTGGCGCCCGTTTGTCGTCCAGCGAGCCGGACAGCCGGATTACCGCCGGATCGAGGTCGGCATACGCCGGCGCCTTGTCCTTGAGTTCGGTGACGATGCGCTCGGCGACCTTCGGCCCGACCCCGGGCGTGCGCGCCACCATGGCCTTGTCGCGCATGGCGATCGCGGAAGCGAGATCGGCGGGCTTGAGCGTGCTGAGCACCCCGAGCGCCACCTTGGCGCCGACGCCTTGCACCGTCTGCAACAGCCGGAACCACTCACGCTCGACATCGGTGAGAAAGCCGAACAGCCGGATCTGGTCTTCACGCACGTGAGTCTCGATCGACAGCGTGGCCGGCTGGCCGGCCGCAGGCAATTCCTGCAGCGTGCGCGCCGAGCAATGCACCAGGTAGCCGACGCCGCCGACGTCGAGGATCACATAGTCCTCGCCGTAGGAGTCGAGCATGCCTTTGAGCTTGCCGATCATGGCAAACATTCCCGATACGAAGGTCGGCGCCTCTTGCGTCCCCTCTCCCGCTTGCGGGGGAGGGACAGGGAGGGGGCATGCGGGCACCAATTATCGCGTCTACCCCCTCCCCATCCCTCCCCCGTAAACGGGGGAGGGGGCGCACCGAGCTTGCCGATCATCTTGCCGCCACCTTCAGCACGAAGCTCTGGCGGTGATGCGCGTGCGTGACCGCGATAGCGAGCGCATCGGCGGCGTCCTCGGTCTGTGGATCGGCTTTCGGCAACAGCACGCCGATCATCATGCGGATCTGCGCCTTCTCGCAATGGCCGGCGCCGACGATGGTCTTCTTGACCAGATTGGGAGCATATTCCGCCACCGGCAGGCCGGCGATGGCCGGCACCAGCATGGCGATGCCGCGGGCCTGGCCGAGCTTGAGCGTCGCCGCCGCGTCCTTGTTGACAAAGGTGGTTTCGACCGCGGCCTCGTCGGGGGCGTAGTCGGCCACCACCTGCTGCAACCCGTCATGGATGGCCAGGAGCCGCAAGGCGAGTGCGGCCTTGTCCGCTGTCGCCAGCGAGCCGCAGGCAAGGAAGCTCAGCCGATTGCCGTCGATGGTGACCATGCCCCAGCCAGTGCGGCGGAGCCCCGGATCGATGCCGAGGATGCGAATCGGGCGTCCCATCACCGCCCGTTGATAGCCCCGGCGGCGGTTTCCGCCTAGGCCGTCCGGGGGAAAGGGGTCACGCGCTCATCTTGGCGACAAGGGCGTCGGAGACCTCGACATTGTAATAGACGTTCTGCACGTCATCGTGCTCGCTGAGCGTCTCGATCAGCTTGAACAGCTTCTCGCCCTGCTCGTCGTCGAGCGCGACGGTGTTCTGCGGCTTCCACACCAGCGCCGCCTTGCGCGGCTCACCGAATTTCTGCTCCAGCGTCTTCGCCACTTCGCGCAGCGAATCCGGCGCGGTGTAGATTTCGTGGCCGGTTTCGTTCGACACCACGTCCTCGGCGCCCGCTTCGATGGCGGCATCCAGCACAGCATCGGCGCTCGCTGCCTTGGCGTCGTACTCGACCACGCCGACACGGTCGAACATGAACGAGACCGCGCCGGTCTCCGCCAGATTGCCGCCGTTCTTGGTGAAGCTGGAGCGGATCTCGCCCGCGGCGCGGTAGCGATTGTCGGTCAGCACTTCGACGATGACGGCGACGCCGCCCGGCCCATAGCCCTCGTAACGGATTTCCTCGTAGCTGTCGGCCTCGCCGCCGGTCGCCTTCTTGATGGCGCGCTCGATATTGTCTTTCGGCATGTTCTCGGCGCGGGCGGCGATGATGGCGGCGCGCAGGCGCGGATTCATCGCCGGGTCGGGCAGACCGAGCCGGGCCGCAATAGTGACCTCGCGCGCGAGCTTGCCGAACAGCTTGGAGCGCGCCGCATCCTGCCGCCCCTTGCGGTGCATGATGTTCTTGAACTGGGAATGACCGGCCATGGGTGTCTGTGAATGCGGTGATGAGGGCGCGTTATAAAACGCGTGTTCGCCGAAATAAAGTTAGTCCCAAAATGCCGGCCGCGCCTGTTCCAGCCGGCCGCCCAGGCGCACGGCTCCCACATGCTCGGCCAAGCCGGTCGCATCGTCGGTCTCGATCGCGAGCCCGCACAGCGTGGCCTCCCCCAGGGCCGGCTCGAACCGGCTCACCGGAATGCGCCGCAGAAAGCGGTTCAACGGCTCGTCCTTGTTCATGCCGATGACCGAGTCGTAGTCGCCGGTCATTCCGACATCGGACATAAATGCGGTGCCGCCGGTCAGGATTTGGTGGTCGGCGGTCGGCGCATGGGTGTGGGTGCCGACCACCAGGCTGGCGCGGCCGTCGCAGAAATGGCCCATCGACTGCTTCTCGCTGGTCGCCTCGCCATGAAAGTCGATGACGATGGCGTCGGCTTGCCGCTTGAGCCCGCAGGCCGCCAGCTCCCGCTCGACCGCGGCGAACGGGTCTTCCAGCGGGTCCATGAAAATGCGGCCCATGGCATTGATCACCAGCACGTGCGCACCGCTTTTGGTCTCGATCAAAGCCGCACCGCGGCCGGGCGTGCCGGGTGGGTAATTGATCGGGCGGATGAGTTTTGGCGCGCGCTCGATGAACACCAAAGCCTCGCGCTGATCCCATGCGTGATTGCCGAGGGTGACGGCGTCGGCGCCGGCGTCGATCAGGTCCTGATAGATCGCCTCGGTGATGCCGAAGCCGCCGGCCGCGTTCTCACCATTGATGCAGACGAAATCCAGCCGCCAGTCGCGGATCAATCCCGGCAGGCGCTCGAGCACGACCGCGCGTCCGCTGCGGCCGACAATGTCCCCGATGAAGAGGATGCGCATGCCTCAACCCAAACCAAAAACAACGTTATCTCCCCCCTTGAGGGGGAGGTCGGATCGCGCAGCGATCCGGGAGGGGGGTAAAAGTTTCGAAAGAGCATCCCCCTCCCCAACCCTCCCCCACAAGGGGGGAGGGAGAACAGGAATCGCGACCGCTCGAAAGATTTTCATCACGTGGCTCGGCAATCAATCACCTCGCGCTCGGTTAGCACGAGATCGAGGCGGGCGTCGCGGGGGGTGGCGGGAACCGCGGGAATTTCCTGCGCGGCAAAGGCGATGCCGACCGCAACGATGGTTTTTTTCTTGCGCAACGCGTGGATGGTCAGGTCGAAATAACCGCCGCCATAGCCGATGCGGTGGCCGCTGCGGTCGAATGCCAACAGCGGCACCAGCACAATGTCGGGATCGACCTGCGGCGCTTCGGGCTTCGGCTCGCGGATGCCCCACACCCCGGCGGCGAGCGGCTCGCCCATGGTCCAGGCGCGCATGGTGAGCGGCTGGCCGCGCCCGGGCACAACGGGGAGCGCGAGTTTTGCGCCCGCGCCGGCAAGCTTGCGCAACAGCGGAACCGGATTGATCTCGCTTTTCATCGGCATGAAACCGGAGAGCACGGCGCCGGGCGCAATGGTGAGGGGGAATTCCCGGGCCGCAATCGTCTCGGCCGCCGCCGCGCGCTCGGTGGCAGGCAGCGCGTCACGCCGCGCCATGGCTTCGCGGCGCAGTGCGTCTTTTTGCTGTGTGGCTTGGGCGGAGTCGGACATTACATTCACGTCTCTACACCCGGCCCAAACATTGCGTCGTGAAAAATGCAATCAGGGAAGGTCGTCGGTGATCTGCTGTTTCATCTTTTGCTTGATCGCTGCGATGCTGAGCTTGATACGGCCTGGCGGCACGCGCTGGGCCTCCGACAGCGCCACGATCGCATTTTCCTCCGCGCTGCAAGCGGCAAAGGCCTGCTCGACGGCCTTGTCCTTGTCGAGCCCGGCCGTGCGTTGCTCGGTGGCGGTGCGAACCAGGCATTCGCGATAGCGCAGCGCCAGGAGCTGCAATCGTGACGCCGCATCCGGCGCCGGCTGGGCGGACGCAGATACCGGTCCGATGATCGATGCGACAATCAGACAGGCCCGGATCATCAAAGGCGTCCTGGAACAGGCGACGAGGCAAGAGTAGAGGCAAGAGTGCGGAGCCGCAGCGGCCGTCAGAGTTCGATCCCGGGTTCCCTACGAAAGTAGGTGGGCGCCATATATCCGGGCCCACGGGCCCGGTCAGGGACAGCTCCCTTAAGGATCGATAAGGCCCCGAGAATTTGTCTCCGACGCACCTCGCAGCCCCGCATCATCAATGTAGTGCGAATGGGGGCGCGGCGCCACTGCCACCGCCGCAGGCTTCAACCGAGCGGCACTGCGCTGCCGCCGCTGACCGTCTGATTGAGCTGCCGGGTGATGCCTTCGATGCGCTCGGCGGCGGCATTGAGGGCGGCGGAAACCGCCGCCTGGGTCGCCTTGGCGCGGTCGGCGGATGCCACGCGCGCGTCCTGCAACGCCGCCAAATCCTCCTCGATCCGGCGCAGCTTGCGCCCGGTCTCCGACAGTTCGTCGGCCACCGTGAGCGCCGCCATGACCGTGAGGCGGGTGTCGCCGATTTCGCCGAAACTCGCGCGCAGCTTCTCGATGCGCTGGTCGAGGTCCTGGGCGAGCCGCATCAAATGGCTCTCCTGCCCGTCCTCGCAGGCCATCCGGTATTGGCGGCCGTTGATGGTGACGGTCACCTGCGACATGGGACATCCAGACTTGGCGCGCCCAGATTTGGCGCGTCCAGATTTGGCGCGTCCAGACTTGGCACGTCCAGACTTGGCACGTCCAGACTTGGCAGGTCCAACTGGGTTTCAGGATCGCTCAATGGTCGTGCGCCTCCAGCACCGAACGAATGGTTGCGATCGCGGCATCGAGCCGCTTCGCCACGTCGTGATTGGTGGTTTCGAGCGCCCGCGCCCGCGCCGACACGGCGTCGAGATCGGACGCGAGCCGCGAGCGATCGGCGCCGAGCGCCTGCAACTGGTCGGAGAGCCCTTGTTGGCCAAGGTCCGCATCCTGCCGCCGCTCGACCGCCGCTTCCAACGCATCAAGCGCGAGCGCGAGACGCTTGCTGGCGGCATCGATGGCGTTGGTGTCGGTCATGACCGGCTGTGCCCCCGGTTATCGCCGCTCGCTAGTGCGGCGGTTCAGAAGTTCCCCATTCCTTGCGGCAGCGTGAGGAGGGAGCTTCTGAACCAAAGCCGCACTAGCAACGCTATGATTTCTAGTGTCCTTTTGAATCCGAAGTTCGCAAAAGTACGCGCAGCAGGGGATATGCGAACTGCGGATTCGGGACACTAGAGCATGCGAAATCTCTTGCGTGGCAAGCATTTAGAGAAAGACTCTTACGTGCTGCACCGGCTTGCCGTCAACGCTGGCGCAGGTTTTCTCCCCTGACTTGTGGACGGCCCGGCAAACCCTTGGGGGCATTCGTTGACTCCCCCGGCCCGCATGCTAGAGGCTCGCCACACAACAAAATCGGCAGCTCTAAATGACAGTCGCCAAGCCTTTTCTCGCCTCGGCCGCCGTCGCTTCATCGGCTGCCGGCCGCGAGGACCGGACGGCGGGGGAACGCGCGCAACACGACCGCATGGCCAATGCCATTCGCGTGCTCGCCATGGACGCGGTCGAGCAGGCCAAATCCGGCCATCCCGGCCTGCCGATGGGCGCCGCCGACATCGCCACCGTGCTGTTCACCCGTTTCCTGAAATTCGACCCGAGCGACCCCGCCTGGCCCGACCGCGACCGTTTCGTGCTGTCGGCCGGGCATGGCTCGATGCTGATCTACGCGCTGCTGCATCTGCTTGGCTATGAGCAGATGACTATCGACGAGATCAAACGCTTCCGCCAAGTCGGGTCGAAGACGCCCGGGCATCCGGAAAACTTCATCACCGTGGGCGTCGAAACCACCACCGGTCCGCTCGGCCAGGGGCTTGGAAACGCCGTAGGCATGGCGATCGCCGAGCGGCATCTCGCCGCCGTCTGCGGCAAGGACATCGTCGATCACTACACCTATGTGCTCGCTTCCGACGGCGACCTGATGGAAGGCATCAGCCACGAGGCGATCGCGCTCGCGGGCCACCTCAAGCTCGCCAAGCTGATCGTGCTGTTCGACGACAACGGGATTTCCATCGACGGCGCCCTGTCGCTTTCCGATTCGGTCGATCAGGTGAAGCGCTTCGAGGCCGCTGGCTGGAATGCGAGCCGCGTTGACGGTCACGATCCTGACGCGCTCGCCGCCGCGCTTGAAAAAGCGCGAGCGGCCGACCGGCCCAGCATGATCGCCTGCCGCACAACCATCGGTTTCGGCGCACCGACCAAGGCGGGCACCGAGAAAACCCACGGCTCGCCGCTCGGCGCCGAGGAAGTCACGGGCGCGCGCAAAAAACTGGGCTGGCATGAGCAGCCGTTCGACGTGCCGGCCGACGTGCGCGAACTGTGGCGCACGGCCGCGCAACGCTCGCAGGTGGAACGCAAGGCCTGGCAAAAGCGGCTGAACGCACTGCCGGTCGACCAGCGGGCGGAATTCGATCGCCGCATCGCCGGCACGCTGCCGAACGAAGAAAAGCTCGCAGCAGCCGTGCGCGCCGTGAAGGAAAAACTCGCCGCCGCACCGAAGGAGATCGCGACGCGGGCGGCGTCCGAACTCGCTTTGGAATCGCTGACCGCGGCGATCCCCGAGATGGTCGGCGGCTCGGCCGATCTCACCGGCTCCAACAATACCAAGCCGAAGGGCATGACCGTGTTGTCGGCGGCGGACTATTCCGGCCGCTTCATCCATTACGGCGTGCGCGAACACGGCATGGCCGCTGCCATGAACGGCATGGCGCTGCATGGCGGTATCATTCCCTATTCCGGCACGTTCCTGGTGTTCTCCGACTATTGCCGCCCGTCCATCCGGCTGGCGGCGCTGATGGACCTGCGCGTCATTCACGTCATGACCCACGATTCGATCGGGCTGGGCGAAGACGGCCCCACCCATCAGCCGATCGAGCATCTCGCCAGCTTGCGCGCGATGCCGAACCTTTTGGTGTTCCGCCCGTGCGACGCGGTGGAAACCGCCGAATGCTGGGAACTGGCGCTGCAGGCCGAGAGTCCGAGCGTGCTGGCGCTGACGCGACAGAACCTGCCGCAGCTTCGCCGCGGCTTTGACGAGAGCAACCGCTGCGCCGCCGGCGCCTATGAAATCGCAGCGGCCGACGGCAACGCCCAGGTGTCGCTGTTCGCCACCGGTTCGGAAGTTGCGATCGCCGTGGAGGCGCAGAAACTGCTGCAGGCGCGCGGGGTGCGGGCGCGCGTGGTATCGGTGCCCTGCTTCGAGCTGTTCCTGGCCCTGCCGGATGGCGAGCGACGGAAAATCATTGGCGCGGCGCCGGTCAAGGTCGCGGTCGAGGCCGCCGTGCGGCAAGGCTGGGATCAGATCATCGGCACAGACGGTAGCTTTGTCGGCATGGGTGGCTTCGGGGCAAGCGCGCCCCATATGGACCTTTACAGGCTATTCGGCATTACGCCGGAGAAAGTCGCCGAGGCGGCGTTGAGCAAACTCGGAAAAAGTTGAGAGCCGGAGTCTAACGACATGTCAGTTCGCGTCGCCATCAACGGTTTCGGTCGCATCGGGCGCAATGTGCTGCGCGCCATTGTCGAGGCCAAGCGCAAGGACATTACCGTCGTCGCCATCAACGATCTCGGCCCGGTAGAGACCAACGCGCATCTGCTGCGCTACGACAGCGTGCACGGCCGCTTCCCCGGCGAAGTCACGGTCAAGGGCGACACCATCGATTGCGGCATCGGGCCGATCAAGGTCACCGCCATCAAGGACCCGGCGCAACTGCCGTGGAAGGAACTCGACATCGACATCGCGCTGGAATGCACCGGCATCTTCGTCACCAAGGAGAAAGCATCGGCCCATCTTGCCGCCGGCGCCAAGCGCGTCATCATTTCGGCGCCGGCCGACGGCGTCGATCTGACGGTGGTCTATGGTGTCAATCACAACAAGCTCACCAAGGATCACACCGTCATCTCCAACGCGTCCTGCACGACCAATTGCCTGGCGCCGGTCGCCCAGGTGCTGCATGACGCGGTCGGCATCGACAAAGGTTTCATGACCACGATCCATTCCTATACCGGCGACCAGCCGACGCTCGACACCATGCACAAGGACCTCTATCGCGCGCGCGC
>JBKKAF010000136.1:0-5165 GCA_046714775.1 Xanthobacteraceae bacterium
GGGTAGCGTCGCGGTAGATGGAGAAATCCTTGCCTTTCGGATCGACGATGACCGGCTTGCCAAGTTTCCTGGCCGCATCGATCACGGTGCGGATGACGTTGCGGGTGAGCACGCCCTTGGCATAGTCGGACAGCGCTACCGCCGCCGCGCGCGGCAGCGCGGCCAGCGCATGCTCGATCAGCGCCTTCTCGGTGGCGGCGTCGATCGGCTTCGCCCGCTCCCAGTCGGCGCGCAGCAGATGGGTCGAGTGATGCTCGGACACAAAGCGCACCTTGCGCGTGGTCGGGCGCGAGCGATCGACCACGAGATGGGCTTCGATCAACGGGTCGGCGCGCAATGCCGCCGCCAGCGTTCGCCCGGCCTCGTCATCGCCGATCACGCCGACAAAAATGCAGCGCGCGCCCAATGCGGCGACGTTGCGCGCGACATTGCCGGCGCCGCCGATCACCAGCTCGTTGCGCGTCACCGACAGCACTGGGGCCGGCGCCTCGGGCGAAATGCGCGCCACCTCGCCATAGACGAAGTCGTCGAGCATCAGATCGCCGATGCAGAGCACGACCGCGTGGTGAAGCTCCGAAAGCTGCTGGTCGATATTGGGCATTGCGTTCGGAACCGTCAGCGATAACGATCGGGCTGGTCGAGGAACCGGGTGACATAGCGCGCCACCCCGTCTTCAAGCGGCGTGAAGCCGGCATTGTAACCGGCGCGCCGCAGATTTTCGACGTCGCTCTGGGTGAAATACTGATAATTGGCGCGGATCGCTTCCGGCATGTCGATATATTCAATGTTCGGCGCTTTGCCGAGCGCGCGATACATCGCCAGCATCAGGTCGCGAAAGCTGCGCGCTTCCCCGGTGCCGACATTGAAAATTCCCGACACCGACGGGGTATCGAGCGCCCAGCCCACCACCGCGACCGCATCGTCGATATAGACGAAATCGCGTTTCTGCTCGCCGTCGGCGATGTCGGGGCGGTGCGACTTGAACAGGTGCACGGTCTTGCCGGCGCGCGCGTCGTCAAACCGCTTGGCGACCAGGCTCATCATCGCGCCCTTGTGGTACTCGTTGGGTCCGAACACGTTGAAGAATTTAAGCCCGACCCATTGCGGCGGAAGCCGCGCTCCACTGCGGACGCGATCGGCCACCGCGAGATCGAACAGGTGTTTGCTCCAGCCGTACAGATTGAGCGGCCGCAGCCGCAGCAGCACCTCCGGCGAGGCGTCGTCGCGGAAGCCTTGGGCGCCGTCGCCATAGGTGGCGGCCGACGAGGCATAGATGAACGGCGTGCGGGTCGCCGTACACCAGTCCAGCAACTGCAACGACAGCCGGAAATTGGTGTCGAGCACGAGGTCGGCGTCGGTTGCGGTCGTGTCGGAGATCGCCCCCATATGGATGACCGCATCGAGCTTGCGGCCGTCGAGCCAGCGCAACAGCTCTTCCGGCGGCACCACATCGGCCACCTGGCGTTTGCCGAGATTGCGCCACTTCTCGTCGGAGCCGAACACGTCATTGACCGCAATATCGGCCCGCCCGGCCTCGTTGAGGCTCGCGACCACATTCGACCCGATGAACCCGGCCCCACCGGTGACCAACAGCATCTTGCCCCCGCACGGCCGCGCGCCCGCAGGCCCTCCCTTTGCCCGAGAGCGGCGGCCGGTGCAACTTGCCCGCCCGGCTGCTAAAGCTATGGAGGGCCTCGGAAACGGCGGGGAAGGTCCCGAGAATAACCCACCAAGAGCCCACCGCGCCGCGAGCCGAGCCAACTTCCGTTTTCAATAAAATGAATATTAATTCACAAAATTCCCCGATCCTGCTGGTGCCCTATATGTGGATCGGCGATTTTGTGCGCTGCCATTCGGTCGTGAAGCTGTTGCAACAGCGCTGGCCGCAACGGCCGATCGACTACCTGACCAGCAGCAACAACGCCCCGCTGCTCGACTACATGACCGGCGTGCGGGCGGGGATCGTGTGGGATTTGCCGCGCGGGCGGCTGCCGCTGGGCCAATATTTGGGGTTGGCCAAGCGGCTGCGGTCCGAGCATTACGGCAGCGCGCTGATCATGCTGCGCACCTGGAAGGCAGCGCTGGCGCCCTATCTTGCGGGGATTCCGGAGCGTGTCGGCTTTGTCGGCGAGGGCCGCTTTGTACTGCTCAACGACCTGCGCTGGGGCGAGCGGAAGCTGGAGCGGATGATCGACCGCTGCGCCGCCCTGGCACTGCCCAAGGACGCCGCGCTGCCCACCGACTGGCCTCTGCCGGAGCTTGCGGTGCCGCCCGCGGAATTGGCGGAATGGCGCTCGCGCCAAGAACTCACAGATCAAGGGCTCACGGATAAGGTACGGCCGGTCGTGGCGCTGGCGCCGGGCGCCATCGGCCAGGGCAAACGCTGGGACACCGCGCATTATGCGGCGCTGGCGCGGCTCCTGACGGCGCAGAATATCGACGTCTGGGTGGTCGGCGGGCCGAACGAGAGCCCGCTCGCCAAGACCATCGCCGATGCCGGGGGATTTAGGGTCCGCGATCTCACCGGCGCGGATTTGCGCAATGCTATCCTGGCGCTGGCGGCGGCCGATGCCGCGGTCACCAACGATTCCGGTTTGATGCATGTGTCGGCGGCTTTGGGGACGCCGACGGTGGCCTTGTTCGGCCCCACCAGTCCCCGATTATGGGCGCCGCTCAATCCGCTGGCGGCGGCGCTCGAACCGGCCGGCGGCGGTCCGCTCACCAGCCGCAGCATCGATGAAATTCCGCCGGCCCAGGTGTTCGAGGCGGTGCAACAAGCGCTTGTGGCAAGGGCCTGATCTTCTTGAGCGCGGCCGGATCGAACTCGGCGCCGTGGCAATCAAGAGCTCCGTCATGCCGCGGAACGAGATCAGGCATGACAGCGGCGCGTGGACGCCGCCCGCACGCGTCCCCACATACAACCGACACGCCGCGGAGTGCAGCGTACGAGCAAAGGGGCTCATCATGTCCATTCGTCCGGTCAAGCGCATCGCGCAAGCGACGCCCAGCATGGAAGGCGCCGGCGTCAAGTTGCATCGCGCCTTCGGCTTCGGCGCCACCGACGAGTTCGACCCGTTCCTCCTGTTCGACGATTTCCGCAACGACCGGCCGGACGATTACCGCGCCGGTTTTCCCTGGCATCCGCATCGCGGCATCGAGACCATCACCTATGTCCTTACCGGCACCGTCGAGCACGGCGACAGCCTGGGCAACCAGGGCAAGATGGGCGCCGGCGACGTGCAATGGATGACCGCGGGCAGCGGCATCATGCATCAGGAAATGCCGAAGGGCGACGAGCGCGGGCGCATGCACGGCTTCCAGCTCTGGGCCAACCTGCCGTCGGCGCTGAAGATGACCAAGCCGCGCTACCAGGACATTGCGGCGCGCGAGATTCCGGACATCACCGACGACGACGGCACCCGCGTGCGCGTCGTGTGCGGCGACTTTTGGGGCAAGCGCGGCCCGGTCGAGGGCGTCGCCGCCGATCCGCGCTATCTCGATATTTTCGTGCCGCCGGGTCAGCGCAAGACCCTCCCGGTGGAAACCGGCCGTCATGCCTTCGCCTATGTGTTTGAAGGTGGGGGCAGCTTTGCCGGCGCCTCGCAGCCGTTCGGCGTGCTGACCGAAAAGGACACGCCGGCGGGCGAGACGCTCGTGCGCGAGCAGACCGGCAACCGCTCGCTGGTGGTGTTCGATCGAGGCGACGCGGTGACGGTGCAGGCCGGGGACGAGGGCATCCGCTTCCTGCTGGTGTCGGGCACGCCGATTGAGGAGCCGGTGGCGTGGTATGGCCCGATCGTGATGAACACCAAGGCCGAGCTGCAACAGGCCGTCGCCGACCTGCGCAACGGCACGTTCATCAAGCAGGGGTGAGCGGGGCGCTGAGGAGCCCGAACGCCTCTTGAAATCATGGCCGGGCTCGTCACCCCAATAAATGGCGAAGGTCAATCGTGTTGTGGATGCGGAAGATGGACAGGTCCGAGTTCGATGGGATCCACGTTTTGCGCGCCGTGAAGATAGAAGAAAGACGTAAATGCCCGGCTTAAAGCCGGGCATGCCGGATGAAACAGACGCCCCTTGCGCTTTCAGAGAATGAAACGTCATGGCCGGACTCGTTCCGGCCATCCACGTCTTGCTTCCTGGACGAAAAAAGAAAGACCTGGATGCGGCCTGAAGCCGGGCATGGCAATTCGGTACGGCCGAGGTTTCCGAATTGAAGACTCTGAGGTAGGCTGCCCACCATCACACTTCGCCGCATTGGATCAGCCACCGCGGTGCCGCAAGAAGGATTTCCAGATGACCTTACGGGGAAAAACTATCGCCCTCATTCTGTTCGCAGCACTCGCGCTGCTGGGCGGAAGCGAGCCGGGTAAGGCCGCAAGCGCGGGCCAGATCAATGCCGACGTCAGCACCACGCTCAACCGGCTCTACCGTCAGATCCCGGGCACCAGCGAGCTTGGCGCGCGGGCGGCGGGCATCCTGGTATTTCCCACAGTGGTCAAAGCGGGCATGGGAATCGGCGGCGAATATGGCGAGGGCGCGCTGCGCGTCGGCGGCAAGACCGCGGGCTACTACAACACCATCTCCGCCTCGATCGGCTTTCAGCTCGGCGCCCAAGCGCGCTCCGTCGTCATCATGTTCATGACGCCCGGCGCGCTGGCGAATTTCCGCCGCATCGACGGCTGGAGGGTTGGCGTCGACGGCTCGGTCGCCATCATCACGGTGGGCGTCGGCGGTTCGATCGATTCCGAAAAGATCACCAGCCCGGTGATCGGCTTCATCGTCGATCCCAAGGGGCTGATGTACAATCTGACGCTGGAAGGCTCCAAGATCAGCCGCATCAGCCGCTAGAGTTTGATCCGGCGATATTGAATCGGACAATCCGCAAACCCTGCTCACCTCCCCCTTGCGGGGGAGGTCGGGTACAGTTTTTGAATTCGTTCGTCAGTTACCTCACCCCTCCCCCTCAACGGGGACGGAGCGCGCCGTCATTGCGGCTACGTTCAAGCCAAACGCTTCCAAGCGGGTGGATCGGACTCTAGCCGCAACGCATCCGGCGCGGCCGGAGCTTATTTCGCGCATGACGCCGGCGATCCGCGCTCACGCGACCGCGGCCAGGATCACCGCGCCGGCCGCGGTCAATGCGAGCACGGGAATCGCCCAGA
>JBKKAF010000137.1:0-10228 GCA_046714775.1 Xanthobacteraceae bacterium
GGCGACGGCGCGCGCATCTGCGCCGCGGTCACGCCGGCAACCGGGGTGGGCGCCGCAGCAGCGCGCTCGATCGCCGCCATCATGTCGCCCTTGGTGACGCGGCCGTCCTTGCCGGAGCCGGGCACGGTGGAGGCGTCCAGGCCGCTTTCGGCGGCGAGCTTGCGCACCGACGGCGGCTGTGGCGCGTCTGGCGCCTTGCTCTTCGGCTCCGCATCCGCCTTGGGCGGCACGCGCAGTTTCGGCTCCTCATCGGCAGCATTGATCGGCGCGGTGGTGGCGGTCTTCTGATCCGGCCGTCCGGTCGCAGCCGGCGTGCTCTTGCTCGGCGCAGCGGAAGCGCCGGCGCCTTCCTTGATCTGGCCGAGCAGCGCGCCGACCGCCACCGTCTCGCCGTCCTTGGCCGCGATCTCCGACAGCGTGCCGGCGGCCGGCGCCGGCACCTCGATGGTGACCTTGTCGGTCTCCAGTTCTACCAGGGGCTCGTCGACCGCGACCGGATCGCCCGGCTTCTTGAACCATTTGCCGATGGTCGCCTCGGTCACCGATTCGCCGAGCGTAGGCACGCGGATCTCAGCCATGCCACTTCTACCTTTCGTCCGTCATGGCCGCCTTGTCCCGGGCCGGGCATGACGGTGTTATTATCCGAGTGCCTCGTCGAGCATGTTCTTGAGCTGCGCTAGGTGCCGCGACATCTGGCCCACCGCAGTCGAGGCCGACGCCGGCCGCCCGGCATAACGCACCGTCCGGTGCTTGGCGCCGATCTGATTGAGCACCCATTGCAGGAAGGTGTCGACAAAGAACCATGCGCCCATGTTGCGCGGCTCTTCTTGACACCAGACCATCTCGGCCTGCTTGAAGCGCGCCAGCTCGGTCACCAGCGCCTTGGTCGGGAACGGGTGCAGCTGTTCCACGCGCAAAAGATAAATGTCGTCGATGCCGCGCTTCTCGCGCTCCTCATAGAGATCGAAATAGACCTTGCCCGAGCAGAGCACGACGCGGCGGATCTTGGCGTCGGCGACAAGCTTGATCTTCTCGTCCGGCACGAGCTGCGCGTCGTCCCACAACAGCCGGTGGAACGAGGTGTCCGGTCCCATTTCGGAAAGCCGCGACGTGGCGCGCTTATGGCGCAGCAGCGACTTCGGCGTCATCACAATGAGCGGCTTGCGGATGTCGCGCTTGAGCTGGCGGCGCAGCACATGGAAGTAGTTCGCGGGCGTGGTGCAGTTGGCCACCTGCATATTGTCTTCGGCGCACATCTGCAAAAAGCGCTCGAGCCGCGCCGAGGAATGCTCCGGGCCCTGGCCCTCGTAGCCATGCGGGAGAAGACACACCAGGCCTGACATGCGCAGCCATTTGCGCTCGCCCGAGGAAATGAACTGGTCGAACACCACCTGGGCGCCGTTGGCGAAGTCGCCGAACTGCGCTTCCCATAGCGTGAGCGCGTTCGGTTCGGCGGTCGAATAGCCGTATTCGAAACCGAGCACGGCCTCTTCCGAGAGCATGGAATTGATCACTTCGAAGCGGCCCTGCGGGTCGCGCAGCTGGTTGAGCGGAATGTAGCGGGTCTCGTCCTCCTGATCGGTCAGCACCGAATGGCGCTGGGAGAAAGTGCCGCGCTCGCTGTCCTGGCCGGACAGCCGCACCGGATGTCCCTCCACCAGCAGCGCGCCGAAGGCGAGCGCTTCGGCGGTCGACCAGTCGATGCCCTCGCCGGTATCGATCGCCTTCTTCCGGTTATCGAGAAACCGCTGGATGGTGCGGTGCAGGTGAAAATCTGTCGGCACCGTGGTGAGCTTGCCGCCGATGTCCTTCAAGACGTCCATGGGGACGCCGGTATGGCCGCGGCGCGGATCGTCGGCGTCGGCGGCAGCTTTGAAGCCGGCCCAGCGGCCGTCGAGCCAATCGGCGCTGTTCGGCCGATAGCCTTGGCTGGCTTCGAACTCGGCGTCGAGCCGGGCGCGCCAGTCGGCCAGCATCTTGGCGACCTCGCCTTCGGTGACCACGCCTTCGGCGATCAGCTTCTTGGAATAGATTTCCAGCGTCGAAGGATGCGAGCGGATCGCCTTGTACATCAGCGGCTGGGTGAACGACGGCTCGTCGCCTTCGTTGTGCCCGAAGCGCCGGTAGCAGAACATGTCGATGACCACCGGCTTCTGGAATTTCTGCCGGAATTCGGTCGCCACCTTGGCCGCGAACACCACCGCTTCCGGATCGTCGCCGTTCACATGAAAGATCGGCGCCTCGATCATCTTGGCGACATCGGACGGATAGGGCGAGGAGCGCGCATAGCGCGGGTATGTGGTAAAGCCGATCTGGTTGTTGACGATGAAATGCACCGAGCCGCCGGTGCGGTGGCCGCGCAAGCCGGATAACCCGAAACATTCCGCGATCACGCCCTGCCCGGCAAAGGCGGCGTCGCCGTGAATGAGCAGCGGCATCACCATGGTGCGGTCGTCCGGGGTGGCGCCAAGCTGGTCCTGCTTGGCGCGCACCTTGCCGAGCGCCACCGGCACCACGATTTCCAGATGCGACGGATTGGCGGTGAGCGACAGATGCACACGGTTGCCGTCGAACTCGCGGTCGGATGAGGCACCGAGGTGATATTTGACGTCGCCGGAGCCTTCCACATCCTCCGGCGTCATCGAGCCGCCCTTGAATTCGTGGAAGATGACGCGGTGCGGCTTGCCCATCACCTGCGCCAGCACATTGAGCCGGCCGCGATGGGCCATGCCCATCACGATCTCCTTCACGCCGAGCGCGCCGCCGCGCTTGATGATCTGCTCGAGCGCCGGGATCGTCGCTTCGGCGCCGTCGAGGCCGAAGCGCTTGGTACCGGTGAACTTGGTGTCGCTGAATTTCTCGAACCCCTCGGCCTCGACCAGCTTGTTGAGGATGGCGCGCTTGCCCTCGCGCGTGAAGGTGATCTCCTTGCCGCGCCCTTCGATGCGCGCCTGGATCCATCCCTTCTGCGCCGGATTGGAAATGTGCATGAATTCGACGCCGAGCGTCTGGCAATAGGTGCGGCGCAGGATGGCGATGATCTCGCGCAGCGTGGCGTATTCGAGCCCGAGCACGTGATCGAGAAAGATCGGGCGGTCGTAGTCGGCTTCGGTGAATGCATAGGAGCGCGGGTCCAGCTCCTCGTGGTCCTTCGGCGGCTCGAGCCCGAGCGGATCGAGATTGGCGTGCAGATGGCCGCGCATGCGATAGGCGCGGATCAGCATCAGCGCATGGATGGAATCGCGCGCCGCCTGTTGCACTTCGGGGGCGGACAACTCGACGCCGCGGCGCTCGGACTTGGCCGTGATCTTGTCGCCCAGCGCCGTCTCGGTCGCGCCCCAGTCGCCGTCGACGGCGGAGGTGAGCTCGTCGCGCGGCAGCTCAGGCCAGTTCGCCTGTTTCCAGGAGGGGCCCTCGGCGGTTTTCAGCGCCTCGCCCGGATCGTCCTTCAGGCTCTGGAAAAACGCCTGCCATTCCGGCCCAACCGACTGCGGGTCCTTCTGGTAGCGGGCATAAAGCTCTTCGACATAGGGAGCGTTGCCGCCATAGAGGAAGGAGCTCTGGGCGAAGGCGGCGTTGGCGTCTTGGCGGGACATGGCACGAAGTCCTGGCACGAAGTCCTGGCACGAAGTCCTGAATCGGGGATTTTTAAGCCAAAACCCGCGCTTTCCGGCTGCGGAAAGACGAATCCGATCGGGCGTTACTTACACTATTTAGGCCGTGCTTTAACCTACGCAATGCAAAACAATGAATCTCGGTTCATTTTACCACGCCATGTCATCCCCGACCGCCATAGCAAAGGCCCCGGCGTCGCCGGGGCCTCCTGAACTTTCCCGTCGGCGCGCGCGCCGAACAGGCTTTCGGTCCGCGTCAGCCGCCAAACCGATAGTTCACGCCGAGGCGGGTGACCCACACCGAGTCCTGATTGTCGAAGCGCTTGGCCGCGCCGGGCAGACCGCAGGTGAACGCAGCCGAGCAGGTGAAGCTCACTTGGTCGCTCTCGAACCGGCTGTACAACACCTCGCTCTTGATGCTCCAATTGTTATTGATCGCCCATTCCGTGCCGAAACCGGCGGCCCAGCCCCAGCGCGTGCTGTTGTGCTGGAAAGTTTCCGTGGTCGCGAGCCCGACGTCGGTTTGGGTGTAGGTGCGCTGGAAGTCGGCGAACGCCAAGCCGCCGGTCACGTACAGCAGGAGATTGTCGACCACCAAGCCGGACCGCAGCCGGACCGAGCCAAGACCGCGCAGCCGGCTTTGGATCGAAAGCGTATCGAGTGCCGCGCCGATTTCACCGTCGGTCTCGAGCGTGTTGTTCTTGATGTTGCCCCAGGCGTAATCGGCCTCGATGCCGAACACGGTGCAGTTCATCTGAAAATTGTAGCCGCCCTGCACACCGCCGAGGAAGCCGGACTTGCTCGCATTGACGTTGCTGCGGTGAAGATCGTCGTCGTTTGTGCCCGACCAGCCGTCCCGATCGTTCCAGCGATGGTCGTAATAGCCCCAGCCGGCATTGCCGCCGATATAGAGCCCGCCGAACTGCGCGCAGCCCGCGCGCGGCTGGGTCTGCGTCGACACCCGCACCGGCAAATCTGCGGCGCCGGCAGAGCCGGCGGCAAGCGCGGCAACAGCGCATGCCGTAAAAAAGATTCTCTTCATAGGACCCCCGTTTCGCTTCGGCGGCCCGTCATCGCGCGACAGAAAATCGAACACGACACACAACCGCACCGAACTATCCGCCGCGAGATTGCGGCCAGGCCGGCGCTTATAAGCGTGGCGGCGCACGAATGCTGTGACGCATCGGTCACACTGCGCGACGGATTTCGGAAGAGTGAGATCAATCAATACGTTGCGGGATTTGCCGGCGGGCGCGGACTGAAATGTCGGTAAAAAGCGGGTTAAAATCTTTGCCGGAAATTAACCCTTCAGCACTTCGGCCAGGGTCTTGCCGAGCCGTGCCGGCGACGGCGACACCGTGATGCCGGCGGATTCCATGGCGGCGATTTTCGATTCCGCGTCGCCCTTGCCGCCGGAAATGATCGCGCCGGCATGACCCATGCGCCGTCCGGGCGGCGCGGTGCGGCCTGCGATGAAGCCGACCATCGGTTTCTTTCGCCCGCGCTTGGCTTCCTGCTTGAGGAATTCCGCCGCTTCCTCCTCGGCCGCGCCGCCGATCTCGCCGATCATGATGATGGCTTCGGTCGCCGCGTCGGCGAGAAACATTTCCAGCACGTCGATGAATTCGGTGCCCTTGACCGGATCGCCGCCGATGCCGACCGCCGTGGTCTGCCCGAGACCCTCGCGCGTGGTCTGGAACACCGCTTCATAGGTGAGCGTGCCGGAGCGCGAGACGATGCCGACCTTGCCGGGCTTGAAGATGTTGCCCGGCATGATGCCGATCTTGCATTCGCCCGCTGTCATCACGCCCGGGCAGTTCGGGCCGATCAGCCGGGATTGGGAGCCGCACAGCGCGCGTTTGACCTTCACCATGTCGAGCACCGGGATGCCCTCGGTGATGCAGATGATGAGCGGCACCTGCGCGTCGATGGCCTCGCAGATGGCGTCGGCGGCGCCGGCCGGCGGCACATAGATCACGCTGGCGTCGCACTCGGTCTTGGCGCGCGCCTCGGCCACGGTGTCGAACACCGGTAGATCGAGATGACTGCCGCCGCCTTTGCCCGGCGAGACGCCGCCCACCATTTTCGTGCCATAGGCGATCGCCTGCTCGGAATGGAAGGTGCCGTTCTTGCCGGTGAAGCCCTGGCAGATCACCTTGGTATTCTTGTTCACGAGAATGGACATGGAGGCCTCAGCGCTGCCGAGAACGCGAACCACCTCCCCCTGAAAGGGGGAGGCATAGGCGGCCTTCGGCCGCCGTGTTTAACGTCAAGAACGCCGATGCGAAGCATCGGCTATGGCGCCAGCGCCGGGTGGGGGTCATTTTTGACGACTGCAACTCCGAACTTTTCGCGGCAATCGTTTCCAAAACGCCCGATAGGTTCTGCGTCACGTCAGAATTCCAAAAACGCAGTACAACGACGTTGTGTTCAGTCAGCCACCGCGTGCGTTCGCGGTCACGCAATGCTGTTTCCGGGCGCGAATGTTGGCCGCCGTCCAGTTCAATCGCGAGACCCAAAGCAGGGCAGTAAAAATCCAACAGGAAACGTCCAGCTGGGTGCTGGCGGCGAAAGTCAAAACCCAATTGCTTGTTTCGAAGTTTCTGCCAGAGCCGCATCTCGACATCGCTACATGCACGGCGAAGACGACGCGCGCGGCTGGTCTTTGCCGTGGTGCGATCGAAGCGGGAAACAGTGACCCCCACCCGGCTCGCTTTGCTCGCCGACCTCCCCCTTGCAGGGGGAGGTGAAGTGGTTTCGGTGCGTCGCGCCATCATCTCCCGCTCTTCCTGACTGCCTGCACGATCTTCTGCGCGGCGTCGTCGAGATCGTCGGCCGGGATGACGTTGAGACCTGATTCGGCGATGATTTTCTTACCGAGTTCGACATTGGTGCCTTCGAGCCGCACCACCAGCGGCACTTTCAGCCCCACCTCCTTCACTGCCGCCACGACCCCCTCGGCGATGACATCGCATTTCATGATGCCGCCGAAGATGTTGACCAAAATCCCCTTCACCTTGGGATCGGACGTGATGATCTTGAATGCCGCCGCCACCTTCTCCTTGGTGGCGCTGCCGCCGACGTCGAGGAAGTTCGCCGGCGCCTCGCCATAGAGCTTAATGATGTCCATGGTCGCCATCGCCAGGCCGGCGCCGTTGACCATGCAGCCGATCGAGCCATCGAGCGCGACATAATTGAGGTCGTATTTGGAGGCCTCGATTTCCTTGGCGTCCTCTTCGGTGAGATCGCGCAGCGCCGTGACGTCGGGGTGCCGGTAGAGGGCGTTGCCGTCGAAGCTGACCTTGGCGTCGAGGCAGACGAGATCGCCGTCCTTGGTGACGATCAGCGGATTGACCTCGAGCAGGCTCATGTCCTTGCCGGTGAAGACCCCGTAGAGCTTGCTGAGCAGCATGCTCATCTGTTTCTGCTGCTTGTCGTCGAGGCCGAGCGCCTTCGACAAAAGCCGCACGTGGAAGGGGCAGACATTGGTGGCCGGATCGATCGAGAAGGTCAGGATCTTCTCCGGCGTGTCATGGGCGACCTTCTCGATATCCATGCCGCCTTCGGTCGACGCCACCACGGCGACGCGCGCGGTGTCGCGATCGATCAGGAGCGACAGGTAGATTTCGCGGGCGATTGCGGCGCCTTCCTCGATCAGGAGCCGGCGCACCTCCTTGCCCTGCGGGCCGGTCTGATGGGTGACCAGCACCGCGCCGAGCAGCCGCTCGGCCTCCTTGCGCACCTCGGCGACCGACTTGACCACTTTGACGCCGCCGGCCTTGCCGCGGCCGCCGGCATGGATCTGCGCCTTCACCACCCAGACCGGGCCGCTCAGCGCCTTGGCCGCCTGCTCCGCCTCGTCGACGCTGAAAGCCGCGATGCCGCGCGGCACCGGCACGCCAAAATCGCGCAGCACCGCCTTGGCCTGGTATTCGTGGATGTTCATGCGCTACCCGATGCGTCGCGCGCGGGACACGTCATCACTTCTTCCCGAGGTTCGGCGCGATCTGCTTGCAGGCGTCGACCAGGCTTTTGACCGAGTTTGCCGACTTCTCGAACATGGCGCGTTCCGCCCCGTTCAGCTGAATCTCCACGACGCGCTCGACGCCCTTGGCGCCGATCACCGCCGGCACGCCGACATAGAGATCCTTGACGCCGTATTCGCCGTTCAGCCAGGCGGCGCAGGGCAGCACACGCTTCTTGTCGCGCAGATAGCTTTCGGCCATGGCGATGGCGGACGCCGCCGGCGCGTAGAACGCCGAGCCGGTCTTCAGCAGACCGACGATCTCGCCGCCGCCCTTGCGGGTGCGATCGACGATCTCGTCGATCCGCTTCTGGGTGGTCCATTTCATTTTCACGAGGTCGGGCAGCGGAATGCCGGCGACGCCGGAATAGCGCACCAGCGGCACCATGTCGTCGCCATGGCCGCCGAGCACGAAGGCGGTCACGTCCTTGACCGAAACGTTGAATTCGTCGGCAAGGAAATAACGGAAGCGCGAGGAATCGAGCACGCCGGCCATGCCCACCACCATCTGCTTCGGCAGGCCGCAGGCCTTCTGCAGCGCCCACACCATGGCGTCGAGCGGATTGGTGATGCAGATGATGAAGGCATGGGGCGCGTATTTCTTGATACCGGCCCCCACCTGCTCCATCACTTTCAGATTGATGCCGAGCAGGTCGTCGCGGCTCATGCCCGGCTTGCGCGGCACACCGGCGGTGACGATGCAGACATGGGCGCCGTCGATCGCCTCGTAGGAATTGGTGCCGGCGAATTTGGCGTCGAAGCCGTCCACCGGAGAGGACTGGGCGAGATCGAGCGACTTGCCCTGCGGAATGCCCTCGGCGATGTCGAACAGTACGACGTCGCCGAGCTCCTTGAGACCGGCGAGATGGGCGAGCGTGCCGCCGATTTGGCCGGCGCCGATCAATGCAATCTTGTTACGCGCCATGTGGGGAAAAACCTCGAAGTGCGGGAAGGAAGGGGCGCCGTGGGTCATAGACCCTTTCGCCGGGGTCATTCAAGCCAGCCGCCGGAGCCATGCCAAAAACCCCGAATGACGGCGCTAATTCGTCCCTTCAGGTGCCTTCGGCGTGTCGGGGCGGCCGTGCGGCAGCGCCAGATAGGCCCGGGAGCGCATCTCGATCAGGCGCGAGGCGGTGCGCTTGAATTCCTGCGCCTCGAAGCCGTCCTGGGTGCGATAGAGCGCGGCGGGCTCGGCAGCGGCGGAGGCCACGAGTTTCACCGCGTTATCGTAGAGCGTGTCGATCAGGATGATGAAACGCTTGGCGGCGTTGCGCCGATCGAAGTCCATGACCGGAATTGGGTCGATGATCAGCGTGTGGAATTCATGCGCGATCCGCAGGTAGTCCGCGGCGGCGAGCGGCTGCTCGCAGAGATCATGGAAGAAAAACCGCGCCACGCCCATCGCCGCGCGCGGCACGCGAAGCTTCCGCCCCCGGACCGCGAGCTCCTGCGGCACGCCGCTTTCGCTGCCGACGAGGCGCCGCCAAGCCCGGTCGAGCGCAGCAGAAGCAGCGTCATCCGCCGGCGCGTACCAGACCTTCTGGCCGGCGAGCTTTTCCAGCCGGAAATCGGTGCGCACGGAAAGCGCCACCACCTCCATGTGCTTCTGGATCATGGCTATGAACGGCACGAACAGCGCGCGGTTCAGTCCGCCCTTGTAGAGTTCGCCGGGCGGCACGTTCGAGGTCGCGACCACCACCACGCCGAGCTCGAACAGCCGAGCGAACAGCCGGCCGAGGATCATTGCATCGGCGATGTCGGTGACGTGAAACTCGTCGAAGCAGAGCAGCCAGCTCTCTTCGGCGATATCGGCCGCCGTCAGCCGGATCGGGTCGTCGTCGGGAATGGTGCCGGTCTTGAGTTGCTGGCGGAAATCTCTGACCCGCTCATGCACATCCGCCATGAACTCGTGGAAATGAACGCGGCGCTTGCGCACGACGGGCGACGCCTCGAAGAACAGGTCCATCAGCATGGTCTTGCCGCGGCCGACGTCGCCGAAAATGTAGAGTCCCTTGGCGGCGCCGTTGCGTTCGCGGCTGCCGAACAGCCAGCCGACCGGGTGCGACCGGCGTTCCGTGCGGTGAGCCATGACTCGCGTTTCAAGCGCATCCAGCCTGGCGAGCAGGGTTTCCTGCGCCCGGTCGCGCTCGATCTTCCTGGCAGCGATGAGAGCTTCGTAAAGCTCGCGGGCGGGCATCGGGTCAAAATCGCGCGGAATGGCGGGTTTGGTGAGGGATAGGGCTTCGGCCGCCAGTCGGCAAGCGGCACTGCCGCAAACCGGCCGGCGCAGGCCAAGCATGCCTGCCATGCAAAATAATGCAGCAAATCAAAGGATTACTGCCAGTCCCCCGACCTTGCCATACTTATGTTGCAACGCAACATTAGAGATGATTCGCGAGCGGCCGATAGCCGCCGGATTTGGGACGGAAACCACGGAGGGTCTTTTGGGCGGCCAACCTCAGGAGACCCCTATGCAGGAACCTCTCCCCGACGGCAGCGCCATCCGCAAATTGTGGATGGGCGAAGCCGAGCTCTACCGCGATCACCTGCTGCGGCTCGACCAGGACAGCCGCCACAGCCGGTTCGGCGG
>JBKKAF010000138.1:0-11298 GCA_046714775.1 Xanthobacteraceae bacterium
CGCGCTTCGCGGGTGCGGCGCGTGAATTGGAAAGCGGGCTGCTAGTCATACCGTACGTTCCCCCCTGCTTTCCGGCCGCGCTGGGCGGGGCGGTGGAAATGCGGGTGCCCTAGCGCCGCGAGCGGCACCAGGCGTTGTTCCGGGTGATCTCCAACAACGACATCGAGTCCTGGGCCGACAGCTTTCTCGGCGCGCTGGAACGTCCGCCGGCGCGGAGAACGCAACTCGAGCAATTGGTTTCCTAAGGGCGCCGTGGACGACGCCGCTGCGGCCTTTTCCGCTGGTTATCCGTGAAACTGCAACTGTGCGTCGGTGTAACGCCGGCCCGGTCGATTGCGCCCGCGCGGGTTTAACGGCAGTCTAGCGTCCACACTCGCCGGCAAAAGCCGTTGTCATGGGGAGGAAAACATGGGCGCTCGTCTCATCGCTTTGGTCGGCATGCTGCTTGCGGCAGCGAGTTCTACCGCCTGGGCGGAAACCCTGAAGATCGCCATTCCGCAGCGCGGTTTCTGGGATACGTCGATCGCGGAATACGCGATCCGGGAAGGCTTCTTCAAGAAGGTCGGCCTCGATATCGAGGTGTTCTACACCGCGGGCGGCGCCGAGACGCTGACCGCGGTGATGTCCGGCAGCGTCGACATCGCCTTGGCCAACGGCACGCTCGGCGTGGTCGGCGCCTATGCCAAAGGCGCCCCGATCCGGGTGATCTCGGCGCAGATGACCGGCGCCCATGAAGTGTTCTGGTACGTGCCGGCCAATAGCCCAATCCGCGATCTCAAGGACGCCGACGGCAAGACCGCGGCCTTTTCGTCTCCCGGTTCCTCTACCAATCTGATCCTGCTCGCGCTTATCAAGCAGACCGGCTCCAAGGCGCGCCCAATCCCGACCGGCGGCTTGCCCGCGACTCAGACCCAGGTGATGTCGGGGCAGATCGACATCGGCTGGGCGGTGCCGCCCTTCGCCGTCAAGGATCTGGCGGACGGAAAGATCAGGATCGTGGCCAAGGCTTCCGACGCGACTGCGTTGCGCGATCAGACCATCCGGGTCAACCTCGCCAACCTGAATGTGCTGAATACGAGACGCGATGCGGTCACGCGTTTCATGCGGGTCTATGCCGAGACCATCGATTGGGCCTACACCAATCCGAAGTCCATCGATTATTTTGCGCAGGACGCCAAAGTGGCGCGTGATGTGGCGCAGAAATCAATCGACGACTTCTACCCGAAATCGGCGTTGCAATTGACCGAGATCCGCGGCCTGCAGCAGACCCTCGACGAGGCGCTGGAAACCAAGCGGCTGACCGAGCGCAAGACCCCGGCCGACATGGCCGGGTTGTTCGACATCGTCTACAAGCCCGGCAAATAGCGCGCCGCGGCGGTCGTCGCGGTCGCGGCGGAAAGCTAGCCGGGTCCGGCGCGCCGCAGGTCGGGCGGCACCGCTTCGTCCCCCAGCGCGCGCAGCGCCGCGTCGAGCGGCATCACCTGCTGGCCTTCGCGACCGAGCCGGCGGATCGAGACCGTGCGCTCGGCCGCCTCCTTCTTGCCGACCACCAGCATGGCGGGGACTTTGGCGAGCGAGTGCTCGCGCACCTTGTAATTGATCTTTTCATTGCGCAGGTCGCCTTCCACCCGCAGCCCGGCGCGGCCGGCTGCGTCGATGACCTCACGCGCATAGTCGTCGGCGTCCGAGGTGATGGTGGCGACCACCGCCTGCAGCGGGCTGAGCCAGAGCGGCAGGTGCCCGGCATAGTGCTCGATCATGATGCCCGTGAAACGTTCGAGCGAGCCGAACATCGCCCGGTGCAGCATCACCGGCGTCACCTTCTCGGAATGCTCGTCGATATAGAAGGCGCCGAGCCGGCCGGGCAGGTTGAGATCGACCTGCACGGTGCCGCACTGCCAATCGCGGCCGATGGCGTCGCGCAACACATATTCCAGCTTCGGTCCGTAGAACGCGCCTTCGCCTTTGTTCAAAGTCCAGGGCCGGCCGGAGGCCTTGAGCGCGGCCATCAGCGCCGCTTCCGACTTGTCCCACACAGCATCTTCGCCGATCCGTTTGTCGGGGCGGTCGGAGAATTTCACGGTCACGTCCGAAAAGCCGAAATCCTCGTAAATGGAAAGGATTAGATCGTTGATCTTGAGCGATTCCTCAGCGATCTGCTGCTCGGTGATAAAGACATGGGCATCGTCCTGGGTGAAGGCGCGCACGCGCATCAACCCGTGCAGCGCGCCAGACGGCTCGAAGCGGTGAACCTTGCCGAATTCCGCAATCTTCAGAGGCAGATCGCGATAGGACTTGAGCCCGTTCTTGAAGATCTGCACGTGTCCCGGACAGTTCATCGGCTTGATCGCATAGACCCGCTGGTCGTCCTCGCGCTGCTCGGTGAGGAACATCAGGTCGCGATAGGCCTGCATGTGGCCAGTGGTGGCCCAGAGCTGCGCGTCCATCAGCTGCGGCGAGTTAACCTCCGCATAGCCCGCGGCGGCCTGGCGGCGGCGGATGTACTGTTCGAGCGTCTGAAACAGCGTCCAGCCCTTGGCGTGCCAGAACACCGAGCCGGGCGCCTCTTCCTGGAAGTGGAACAGATCCATTTCGCGGCCGAGCTTGCGATGGTCGCGCTTCTCCGCCTCCTCGATCTGCTTGAGATAGTTGTCGAGCTCTTCCTGCTTGGCGAAGGCGGTGCCGTAGATGCGCGAGAGCATTTCGCGGTTGCTGTCGCCGCGCCAATAGGCGCCCGCCACCTTCATCAACTTGAAAGCGCTGCCGACCTTGCCGGTCGAGGTCATGTGCGGGCCGCGGCAGAGATCGAACCAGTCTCCCTGCTTATAGATCTTGAGCGGCTGATCTTCGGGGATGGCGTCGACCAGCTCGACCTTGAACATCTCGCCTTTGTCGCGGAAGACGCGCTTGGCCTCGTCGCGTGACCACACTTCTTTGGTGAAGGGTTGGTCGCGCGCGATGATCTCGCGCATCTTCTTTTCGATCGCGTCGAAGTCCTCCGGCGTGAACGGCTCGTTGCGGAAGAAGTCGTAATAAAAGCCATTCTCGATCACCGGCCCGATGGTGACCTGGGTGCCCGGCCACAGTGCCTGCACCGCTTCCGCAAGCACATGGGCGCAATCGTGCCGGATCAATTCGAGCGCGCGCGGGTCCTCGCGGTTGAGGAATTCGATCTTGGCGTCGCGCTCGATCCGATCGTTCAGGTCGGCGACCGCGCCGTCGAGCGCCATCGCCACCGTGCGCTTGGCGAGCGAAGGCGAGATGCCCTTGGCGATGTCGAGACCGGTGGTGCCTGGGGGGTAGTCCCGACGTGCGCCGTCGGGAAAGGTCAGCGCGACCATTATTCACTCCTGCTGCTCACTCGCTGCCTACGAATGCAGGTAAGCCGGAGCGGAGGAATATCGCAGCGCATGGCCGCGGGCAATGCGCCCATTGAATCGGTATCCCCCGATGCTCCGGCGGACCGCGCAGGGAAAAGTGGGACCGAAAGTTCCATTCCGCCCGTGATTTAGGGCAATTCGCCCGGTTTGCACCGCAAAAGAAGGCTGGACCCGACTCACGCTGCCGACTAAGAATTATCAAGCCGGCTCACACGGGCTCGGCTTTTGCCGAACGAGAAGCGACCGCAGTCGCTCGGGTCTGATGGCAAAAGACGGGCAGGGATAGGGAAAGTGATCCGATTTTTGTTGGGGGGTCTGATCCTCGCGGTGGCGGGCCTTGCTGCTCCTGCCGGAGATCTGCCCACAGGCAAGGATGACGCAACGCCCGCGCCCATGCGCTTCAAATGGCGCAGCGAGGGACCGGAGAGCCATTGCGGCAATCAGTGCCGCAACTGGATTTCCGCGGTTGGCGCCATCAAGGACGATACCGCCCGGCAGTTCGAAGCTTTTGCAAAAAACCACGACGTCCGCGGCGCCGCCCTGGTGCTCGATTCCCAGGGCGGGTCGGTGCTGGGCGCGCTCGCGCTCGGCCGCGCCATCCGCCCCTTCGACATCACCACGACGGTTGGCAAGACCACCGTGCTGACCGACGGCAAGGACGGCATAACGCGCGCGTTGCTCAAGCCCGACGGCGCGTGCGAATCCATGTGCGCCTTCGTTCTGCTGGGCGGGGTGCGCCGTTACGTGCCGGCGGAAGCGCGTATCCGCGTCCATCAGATATGGCTCGGCAACAAGCGAACCCGCGCCGCCGAGTTGAGCTATTCCGCCGAGGAACTGGTGCTGGTGCAACGCGACATCGGCCGCCTCGCGCAATACACCATTGAAATGGGCGGCGGCATCGAGCTGATCGAAACCTCGCTGCGGATTCCGCCGTGGGAGCCGCTCTACGCGCTTTCAGCCGACGAGTTGCGGCGCATGCAGTTGACCACGGTCGATCGGCTGTTCGAAGCCACGCCGGCGCGCGAGCGGTCAGCCAGCGCCGCTCCGCCCGCCGATGCGGTCGTCACCCCGGCCCAGCCGGCCTCGCTGGCGACCGCGACCAACGCCCGGGTCGCAGGCGCGGAATGACGGTGGGACACTAGGCTGCGCCGTCTGACGAAAGTCCCGCGTTCGTTCCCCGCCACCGTCCATAACGCCACGGCAAAAACCACTGTGCGTGGCGCGGCAGCGATGCGGGCACCACATCGATTCCGGCGGTGCCCCACGGATGACAGCGGCAGAGCCGCGCCAGCGTCATCCAGCCGCCCGCCCACAACCCGAAGCGGGCGATCGCATCGTCGGCATATTCGGAACAGGTCGGCAAATGCCGGCAGTGGAAACCGACCAGCGCGGAAAAACTGTAACGATAGGCTTTGACCAGTCCGCGTCCGACAAGCCGCGGCCCGCGCTTGAGCGTGTCGAACAATGCAAGCGGGCCGCTCACTCCGCGGCCATCTTGGCGCGCTGCTGCGCTTCAATCTGGCCGATCGCGTCGACCACGGCGTCGAAGGTGAGCAGCGTCGAGGCATGCCGGGCTTTGTAGTCGCGCACCGGCTCGAGCACGGCGATGTCGGCCCATTTGCCGGTCGGCGGCGCGCCGTTTTCCTTCAGCATGCGCCGCACGGCCTCGCGTAGCTCGCGCAATTCATCGCCGGTCGCGCCCACGATATTGCGCGCCATGATGGAGGAGGAGGCCTGGCCGAGCGCGCAGGCTTTCACTTCATGCGCGAAGTCGGCGACGGCGTTGCCGGCCATCTTGACGTCGACCGTCACCGTGGACCCGCACAGCTTGGAATGGGCGGTGGCGCTGGCCTGGGCGTCGCCCAGCCGTCCCAGCCGGGGAATATTGCCGGCCAGTTCGAGGATGCGGGTGTTGTAGACCTCGTTCAGCATGGTTGTCGGTTGCGGTTGGTTGACCCCGGCAACGTCATTGCGCCGTGTGTTGCAAGGAATATATAGGGTGTGATCGGCCGGCGCGAGCAGGGCTCGCGAACGGTCGAAGAAGGCTCGGCGCCCGTGCCGGGCCTGTAAATGGGAATGCGGCGTCCGGTTGCCGCGCAGGGCGGTTAATGCCCAAGGCGCGGAGGACTGATGCGGCCGCCCCGGTGACACCCCCGGTCCTGCTTATGCGTGGACCGGTCGAACGGAGAGACCGTGATGGACGCTGTTGTTAAGCCTTGGCCCAAGACCCCCCTGTCCGATCACGTGCGCGCAGCGCCGCAGCCGGCGAGCCCGCAGCCGACCCGCGAGCAGGCGGAGGCGGCAGTGCGCACGCTCATTGCATTCGCCGGCGACAATCCGGACCGCGAAGGTCTGTTGGAAACGCCAAAGCGCGTGGTCGACGCCTACGAGGAGCTTTACCGCGGCTATCGCGAATGTCCGGCCGAGGTGCTCGACCGCACCTTCACCGAGATCGGCAAGTACGACGATTTCGTGCTGGTGCGCGACATCGCCTTCAATTCCCATTGCGAGCACCACATGATGCCGTTCATGGGTAAAGCGCATATCGCCTATAAGCCGGTGGAGCGGGTGGTCGGCCTGTCCAAGTTGGCGCGCCTGGTGGATGTCTATGGGCGGCGGCTGCAGACCCAGGAGCACATGACCTCGCAGATCGCCACCGCGATCGACGAGATTCTCAATCCAGGCGGCGTGGCGGTGATGCTGGAAGCCGAGCACATGTGCATGTCGGTGCGCGGGGTGGAGAAGCCCGGGTCTTCGACCATCACCACTCAATTCACCGGCTCGTTCCGCGACAATCCGGACGAGCAGGTGCGTTTCATCACCTTGGTGCGCACCCGGCAGGGCTGATCCCGAGCCGGAGCAGGAATAATCTGTCGTGCCCCGCCCAAAGCGGGGCACTCGATATTTTGCTATAATCCGGGTGCCGCTTGCGACGCGTGACGCATTGACCGTTGAGACGAGGCTTCCGTGGCCGACCAATCTCCTTCTGCCAAACCGGTCTCCGCCAATGAGCGCGAGGAAGGCCTCGCATTGGCGCCGAAATTCGACGCCGACGGCCTCGTCACCTGCGTCGCCACCGACGCGCGCTCGGGCGAGGTGCTGATGGTCGCGCATATGAACGCCGAGGCATTACAGAAGACCATCGCTAGCGGCGAGGCCTGGTACTACAGCCGCTCGCGGCGGGGCCTGTGGCGCAAGGGCGAGAGCTCCGGCCATACCCAGCAGATCGTTGAAATGCGGATCGACTGCGACCAGGACGCGATCTGGATCCGGGTCGAGCAGCAGGGCGCCGGCGCCTGCCACACCGGCCGGCGCTCGTGTTTCTATCGCGCGGTCCCGCTCGGCCGGCCGGGCGCGGTGACGCTGGAGTTCCGCGACGCCGAAAAAGCGTTTGATCCCAACGCGGTCTATGGCGGATCGGGCAAGCCGTAGCCCGGCTGATGGGGCTGCAATGACTCCCGCGCGCCGGGAACCCGCGCGGCGGCGCGGCAGAAAGCGATTTAATCGCAGTCATTTCCGTGCTATTACAACGGCATCAGGGGAGCCCCTTTCATGTCCGTTGCGAATGTGTCGTCTGCCGGCACGGTGTCTTTGACGCCGGCCAAACGCCGCTTTTGTCTCGTGCTGGTCAAGCCGACGCATTACTGCGACGACGGCTATCCCATTACCTGGTACCGCTCGGCCATCCCCTCCAATTCGCTCGCCTGCGTCTATGGCATTGCCAAGGACTTCGACCAGCAAAAGGCGTTCGGCGACGTCGAGCTTGAAATCCATGCGTTGGACGAGGCCAACACCACCATCCGGCCCGAGCAGATCATCAAGCTGATCAAGGCCGCCGACGACGGCATGGTGATGCTGGTCGGCGTGCAGTCGAACCAGACGCCGCGCGCGCTCGACATCGCCAAGCCGATGCGTGAAGCCGGCATCAAGATGGCGGTCGGCGGCTTCCACATGTCGGGCGTCATTTCCATGATCAACGGCGACGACCCGCACCTGCGCGAGGCGCAGGCCATGGGCATCTCGATTTTCGCCGGCGAGGCGGAAGGACGGCTCGACGACGTTTTGCGCGACGCGATGGCCGACCGCTTGAAGCCGCTCTACAATTTCATGAATGATCTGCCGGGCATCGACGGCGCCCCGATCCCGTTCCTTGGCCGCGACCGCGTCAAGCGCGTCGCCGCTTCCACCGCCAGTTTCGACGCTGGCCGCGGCTGTCCCTATCAGTGCTCGTTCTGCACCATCATCAACGTGCAGGGCCGCAAGTCCCGCCGCCGCACTCCCGACGACATCGAAAACATCGTGCGCACCAATCTGGCGCAGGGCCTGTCGCGCTTTTTCATCACCGACGACAATTTCGCGCGCAACAAGGACTGGGAGATCATCCTCGATCGCCTGATCCATCTGCGCGACGTCGAGAAGATGGATTTCAGCTTCATCATCCAGGTCGACACGCTCTGCTACAAGATGCCGAACTTCATCGACAAGTCCCGGCGCGCGGGCGTGAAGCGGGTGTTCATCGGGCTGGAGAACATCAACCCGGCCAACCTGATCGCGGCGAAGAAGAAACAGAACAAGATCACCGAATACCGCACCATGCTGCTGCAGTGGCAGCAGGCGGGCATCCTGACCTATGCCGGCTTCATCACCGGCTTCCCTGGTGACACCGCCGAAACGATCCTGCGCGACGTGGAGATCATCAAGAAAGAACTGCCGGTCGACGTGCTGGAGTTTTTCTATCTCACTCCGCTGCCGGGCTCCGAGGATCATCAGAAGATGTTCCGCGCCGGCGAGTGGATGGATCCCGATCTCAACAAGTACGATCTCTATCACATCACCGCCAATCACCCGAAAATGTCGAAGGAAGAGTGGGCCTACGCCTATAACCAGGCGTGGAAGAGCTACTACTCGTTCGACCATTGCGAGACGATCATGCGCCGCGCCGGTGCGCTGCGCGCGTTCGGCAACACGCTGTTCGCCATCACCTGGTTCAAGGGCTGCATCGAGATCGAGAACGTGCATCCGGTCGAGGGCGGCCTTCTCCGGATCAAGGCGCGCCGCAACCGCCGGCCGGGCCTGCCGATCGAGCCGGTCTGGAAGTTCTATCCGAAATATTATTCCGAGGTTGTCGGCAAGATGCTGCGCTGGGCGTGGCTCTACGGCCGCCTGCGCAAGATCTATCTCGGCATCAAGCACGACCCGAAGCGCAAGGAATATACCGACCTTGCGATCACGCCGGTGGCCGAGGACGAGCTCGAGACCCACGAATTGTTCCATACGGTGGAGGCGCAGGCCTACGTCAAGCAGGAACAGCGGCTCGAGCGCATCAAGCACGGCGAAGCCGCCTAGCTCGACGATTGCCTCAATTGATCCCGGCCGCTTGCGCGCGGGCGATGAGCCATTGGGCGCGGAGGAGATGCGGCCGGTCGTACATCAGCCCGTCGATCGCCACCACGCCGGCGCCCGGATCGCGGGCGAACGCCGCGACCACGGCGCGCGCCTTGGAGAGCGCCTCGGATTTCGGCGTGAACACCGCATTGATCACCGGCACCTGCGCGGGATGGATCGCCAGCCGCGCCGTGAAGCCGTCGCGGCAGGCTTCCTCGGTGTCGCGGCGGAATCCCTCGATGTCGCGAAAATCGGCATAGACCGTCTCGATCGCCTGGGTCTCAGCCGCGGCTGCAGCGGCGAGACACAGCGTGCGCGCCAGCCGATAGGGCTCAGTGTAGCGGCCCTGCGCATCGCGGTTGCTCTCGGCGCCCAGCTCGACCGACAGATCCTCCGCCCCCCAGGTCAAACCGGTGAGCCGCTTGCCGGCGCCGTGGAAGGTGCCGGCGAGAAACAGTGACGCCGCGGTTTCGATCGCCATGGCGACGATCTTGATCTGTCCGTCTTCGACACCCGCAATGGCCTCGCGCGCCGCCAGCTTGGCGGCGGCGTGGATCACCGCCGCGCCGCCCGCGGCCTTGGGCAGCACAATGGCGTCCGGCCGCGCCGGCACGATGGCGTCGAGATCGGCGTCGGTCAGCCCGGTCGCGAGCCCGTTCACGCGCACCAGGAGGCGAGGGCGCGCCGGCTTGGCGATCGCATCCTTGAGGAAGGCCGCCGCGCTCGCGCGCGCCGCGTCCTTGCGGTCCGGCGCGATCGAATCCTCGAGATCGACGATCACCGCATCGGCGCCGGAAGCCGCCGCCTTGTCGAGCTTGGCGCCGCCATCGGCGGGAACGAACAGCAGCGAACGCATCACCGCGGCCGCCTGCGCATGAAGGCCTGGCGGCGGCATTCGGCCACCAGCTTGCCGTCCTGGTTATAGGCGCGATGGTGGAATTCCACGATGCCGGCGTCCGGGCGCGAATTCGATTCGCGCCTGGCTATCACCTCGGTGGTGCAATGCACGGTATCGTTCTCGAACAGCGGATGCGGGAATCGTACTTCGGTCATTCCCAGATTGGCGATGGTGGTGCCGACCGTGAGGTCGTTGACCGAAATGCCGATCATCAGGCCGAGCGTGAACAGCGAATTCATCAGCGGCTGGCCCCACTCGGTTTCCTGCTCGCAGAAGTGCCGGTCGATGTGCAGCGGCTGCGGATTGAGCGTCATGTTGGAGAACAGCATGTTGTCCATCTGCGTCACGGTGCGGGTGAGGCGGTGCTGGTACAGCCGCCCGACGACGAAATCGTCGAAATAAATGCCGCCGCGCTGGTGTCGCTCCGCCGTATCCTCAGCCATCGCGCCCTCCCGGGCATCGTCGTTCCCGGTCTGCCGGACGCAGCCGTTAAGCCTCCCTTTACCATAATCGTTAACACTCGGCAGGACTTGTGACAGCCCGCGTTGCGGGCGGAAGGCAACCGACATGTCGGCCAATGCCAGCGCGCTGATCGGCGCGACTCCCTCGGCGAGCAACGTCACCGGCGCTATACGCCAGGCGGCGCAGACTACGGGAGCAAACTTCGACTATCTGCTGGCGACCGCCCGGGTCGAATCCAGTCTCAACCCCAATCTCACGGTCCGCAACTCCTCGGCGACAGGCCTGTTCCAGTTCATCGAGCAGACCTGGCTCGGCACCATGAAGCAGGCCGGCAAGACCCACGGCTATGGCCGCTATGCCGACGCGATCGAGCGCATGCCGGGAGGCCGCTATGGGGTCAAGGATCCGGCGCTGCGCAACGAGATCATGCGGCTGCGCAAGGACCCGACCGCTAATGCCGTCATGGCCGGCGTGTTCACCCGGCAGAACGCCGCGGCGCTCAACAAGCGCATCGGCCGCATGCCGAGCGAGGGCGAGCTTTACATCGCGCATTTCTTCGGGCCGGGCGGGGCGGCAAAGCTGATCACCCAGGCGGGCCATAATCCGCAGGCCAATGCGGCTGAGGTTTTTCCGGCGGCGGCGCGCGCGAACCGGCCGATCTTCTATGACAAGCAAGGCAATGCGCGCAGCATCGCCGGGGTCTATACCGAACTGGTGCGCCGTTACCAGGTCGCGCGCGCCAGTACCGGAACGCCGGCAACTCGGGTCGCCGCGGCACCCGCTCCCGTGCCACCGGTGCCGCCGATGCCGATTGCGCGCCCGGAATTCACCGATACCGCCGGCGTGACCAGCGCGCTCGCTGCCGCCAATCCGGTGACGTCGTCGCCGCGCGCGACGCCGGCCTTTCATTCGCTGTTTCACACCGCCGAGCGGCGCGAGGCGGTGGTGCCGGCGGTCCGGGAAATCTGGGGCGCGCAAGCGGCGCGCGCGCGCGCGCAGGGGGCGCAGGCCATCCCGCAACGCGCGGCCGCGCCGGCCACTGCGGCAGGCTCGACACTCGACCTGTTCCAGGACACGGCTCCGAACGTGCGCGGCGGGCTGTTCGGCGACCGCGCCTAGTGTCCCCGATTCCGAAGTTCGCACACCGCTGCTGCGAACACTGTTGCGAACTTC
>JBKKAF010000139.1:0-8683 GCA_046714775.1 Xanthobacteraceae bacterium
TGCGAACTCTACCGGCGCACGGGGGTAGCCGCGAGGTCGCGCCCTGCTGTTAACCCCAAAATCCGCTGGCAAGGGGGCGTTTTGTCGTCCAAAAGCGGCGATCCACGAGCTCTGGGAGCCACGACCGATGGCCGATCTGTCGATCTATGGCGGCCTGTTCCTGAGCGCCTTCCTGGCCGCAACCGTGCTGCCGGTTTCATCGGAAGCGGTGCTTGCCGGCTTGCTGGCGACCAGGACCGGCGATCCGCTCGCCTTGTTGCTGGTCGCCACCGTCGGAAACACGCTGGGCTCGGTGGTTAACTGGCTGCTGGGCCGGGGCATCGCCCGGTTCCGCGAGCGGCCGTGGTTTCCCGTCAGTCCGCAGCGTTATGACGCCGCCAGCCGGCTGTTCGCGCGCTATGGCCTGTGGTCGCTCCTGTTCTCCTGGCTGCCGGTGGTCGGCGATGCGCTGACGCTGGTGGCCGGCGCGTTGCGCGTACGGTTCCTGCCGTTCGTCGTCCTGGTCGCAATCGGCAAGGCCGCGCGCTACGCCATGATCCTGTTCGGCTTCGCCTGGTGGTCGATGGCGTGAGCGCGGCCGCTCTCCTGGTGATGTCTCAATCGGCCTGATGGTGAGGAGCTTCGCCATAGCAGGCGTAGCCTGCGTAAACTTGCCCCCGGGCACTTCGTCCCGGGGGAAGCGTCTCGAACCATGAAGGCCGCCCCATCCTTCGAGACGGCTGCTGCGCAGCCTCCTCAGGATGAGGGCGGTCGGAGACCCTCAAATCACGCGCACTCACACGTCCTGAATAGATTACTCGGCCACCGCCTTGGCGCGCGCGATCACCTCCGGCGGCGACGCATAGACGCGATCGAGCAGCGCGTGAATGGCTTCGCCGCCCACATGCTGCACCTCGATCCCCATCTTTTCCGCTTCCGCCAGGAATTGCGGATCCTTCAAGGTCTTTTCAAACGCATCGCGCAACGCTTTCACCCGCTCCGCCGGCACGCCGGGCGGTGCGAAAAAGGGGCGACCCATCTCCTGCGGCGCGAACAGAAATTCGAACACCTTGCGATCCTCCGGCGTCTTGGCCTGGTCGATCAGCGCCGGCACCTGCGGAATGTCGGGATGTTTTTCCATCGACATCTGGAACAGCAGGTTGATCTTGCGCTCGCGCAGCCAGTCGCCCTTGCGCAGTTTCACGAAGGTCCAGCCGATGCCGCAAAATCCCTGCAACTCGCCGCGCTCCATCGCCAGCAGGATTTCCGAGCTGCCCTGATAGCCCAGCACGATCTTGAATTTGGTGCCGACCATCTTGTTCGCGGCCTTCGGGAACACGACTTCGGTGGCGTCCGCGCCGGTGCCGCCGACCACCAGTTCCGTGGTCATCGCATCCTGCAAAGTCTTGACCGGCGCCGTGTGCCAGGAAATGCAGGTGGTGTATTCGACATTGGCGGTGCCGATCCAGTTGAACTTCTGCGCGTCGAACTTGGCGTTCTTGTTGCCGAGCAGCGGCTCGATGGCGATGGCGCGGCCGGTGATCGCGAACACCGTCCCGTCACGCGCCGACGTGTTGTAGACAGCGTTGGCGGCGGCCATCCCGCCGGCGCCGGGCATATGCTGGACCACGAAATTCGGCGCTCCCGGCAGATGCCGGCCCATATGGCGGGCGACAGCCTGGGCATAGAGGCTCGAACTGCCACCCGGAGAAAATCCCACCAGGATGCTGACCTGTTTGCCCTTGTAGAAGTCCGCGACCGATTGCTGCGCTGAGGCAGAGAGCGAGAACAGGCAAACGCCTAGGCACGCCACCGACAGCTTAAGGCCAATCCCGTTGTGCATGACGTCCTCCCGGCGTGGCGTGCAGCATAGCCGCGGAAAGGCCGTAGCGGGAGGCGGCTAAGTCGCGCACCCAGGATGATACGAGCGACTAATAATCGACGCCGGTGCAGCGCCAGCCTTTGACAGTGGCGCGGCGCTTCTTGCTTTCGATCCGCCGCTCGCGCGATGCCCTTGTGGGCTTGGTCGGCCGGCGTTTGATAGGCACCACGGCCGCCTGTCGGATCAGCTCGATCAGCCGGTCGAGCGCGTCCTGCCGGTTGCGCTCCTGGGTGCGATGGCGCTGGGCGGTGATCACCAACACACCCTCGCGGGTCAGTCGCTTGCCGGAGAGCCGCTCCAGCCGCAGGCGCACGCCATCCGCGAGGGACGGCGAGTGGCGCACATCGAAACGCAGCTGCACTGCGGTGGAGAGCTTGTTGACGTTCTGCCCGCCGGGACCGGAGGCGCGGATGAACCGCTCCTCGAGCTCCTGCTCGCCGATGCTGATGCTGTCGGTGACGCGGATCATGAGCATGATCCCGAAAAAGCCTGCCCCGGACTTGATCCGGGGTGGGAACCGGTTTTCGGCATAAGATCATGCTCAACATAAAAAGCGAGAGTGTCCACCGGTTGTCTCGCGTTACGAGCCAGCGTCCTTCAGATATTTCTTCGCCAGCACTTTGCCCTCTTCGACTGCCGGCTGGTCGAACGGGTCGACGCCCATCAGGCGCGCCGCGATGATGGTCTCCAGCATAGAATGCATCAGCAGTTCGCCGAGGCTGCGCTCGTCGAGCCGGTCGACGTGGATCGTGCGCACCGGCCGGCCATTCTTCGTTAAAGTGTCGGCGGTGGCGCGCCCTTGGGCGGCTACCAGATCGCCGATGGTCTTGCCGGCAAAATCCGGCTCGCCGGCGAGCTTGGCGAGGTCGGCGGTGATGCGCGGTCCCTGTCCTTGCACGCCCACAGTGACCACGGTGAACAGCTTGTCGGGCGGGCCGGCGATGAAAAGCTGGAGCTGGCTGTGCTGATCGACCGGCCCGAGCGCGGCGAGCGGCGTCGTACCCTTGCCATCCTTGCCGAGGCTCTCGGCCCAGAGCTGCACATACCAGCGGGTGAAGCGTTCCAGCCGGTCGGCATAGGCCATCATCACCGTGATCGGCTTGCTCTGCGCGAGCGCGACCGAGAGTGCGGCGCCGACGGCGGGGGGGACTTCGGCGGGCGGGCGCTGGTCGAGCACCGGCTTAAGCGCCGCAGCGGCGCCGTCGCGAATTGCGCCGATGTCGAGACCAAGCAACGCCGCCGGCAGCAATCCCACATTGGTCAATACCGAGAACCGTCCGCCGACGCCGGGATCGTGGTCGAGCATGGACACTTTGTAGGTCTCGAACAGCGCGCGCATTCCGCTGCGCTTGCCGGTCGCGGCTTCGGTGAGCCCAAGAAACAGTTCGGGAATCCGTGCCGCCAGTCCAGCCTCCATGACCGCGGCGAGGGCGGCGGTGGTTTGCATCAAGGTCTCGCCGGTGCCGCCGGATTTGGAGATCGCGACAAAGCGCGTGGTCGCCAGCGGTAATTTGGCGAGCAGGATGCCGTAGGTTTGCGGATCGAGATTGTCGATGAAGTGAAGGTGTGGAGCCTCGCGCAGGGCCGCGACGCCCGGCACGGCATGTCCGGCAAGCTGTGCGAGCGTCTGTCCGCCCAGGCTCGATCCGCCGGTGCCGAGGAAAACCACGTCGGTCGCGCCGGCGCGCAGGCGTTGCGCGGCATCGGAAATCTCCGCCAGGTCGCGACTCTCTGCCGGCAACTGCAGCAATCGCAGGCCGGCGTCGGCATGGCGCGCGCGCAGCCAGGCGAGCGCTTCCTCGCTGCGCTTGAGGTGATCGCCAAGCGCCGCTTCCGAAACGCCGTCAGCGCCGATGCGCTCCGCCCGCGCGTTGTCGATGGATTGCAGCAATGACATCGGGCGTCCCCCGGGGCGTCCCCGCCGGCCGTGGCTAGAGCGTGATTGCTTCAGGTTGAATCGCAATCACGCTCTAGCTTATTGTTTGAGCATGATCTTTTCCGAAAACCGGTTTCCACTTTTCGGGATCATGCTCTAGTGTCCCGAATCCGAAGTTCGCACACGCCTGCTGCGAGCACTGTTGCGAACTTCGGATCCAAAGGGACACTAGAATCATAGCGTTGCTAGTGTGGCTTTGGTTCAGAAGTTTCCTCCCGACCCGGCCGCAGGGAATGGGGAACTTCTGAACCGCCACACTGGCGCTTGCCTGATACTTGTCCAATCGATATGACGAATGACCCGCAACTCACGGGCCCGGGCGCGTAGCTCAGCGGAAGAGCACTACCTTGACATGGTAGGGGTCACAGGTTCGATCCCTGTCGCGCCCACCATCATCCTGCGCCACAGACGGGCAGCAGATCCTCGATGGACGACGGCGGTTACATCCTGGTCAGCGGAAGGTGGGACAATACGGTCGCCATCGTCGACGTGGAACAGGCGCTGCTGCCGGACAATGACGGCACGCCGAACGCCATCGTCAGCCGCGTGCGCGTCACCCCCGATATCGACATCGACGGCGAGCGTATGCCGGCGAGCGGTCAGCCGGTGAGCCTCGCCGTGCCGGGCGCCGGGCGCTTCGCCTACGTGGTCAATCATTCCGGGCGCGCGACGCCGGCGGCGGCAGCGGCGTTTCAGCATGGTCATCCGGGCCTGGTCGCGGTGCTCGACCTCGCAGCGGCGCTCGACCCCGCCAATGATGGCACCCTGAATGCGGTCGCCGATTTCATTCCGACCGGAATGGCAGGGCCGGTCGGCATCGCCCTGACACCCGACGAGCGCTTCCTGCTGGTGACCTCGGCCGAAGCCGCCGAGCGCGAGGACGGCGGGCGCGAGATCGCGGTGATCGACACTGCGGCGCGCTCCATGGTGCGGAAGATTTCGCTTGGCGTGCGGGCGAATGGCGCAAGCGATCCGCAACCGAGCCCGCATGCCGGCCCGCATCCGAGCTTCGGCCACTTTCCCGATCCGAATGGCATTGCCGTCAGCAAGCAGGGCTATGCCTTCACCGCCAATGGCGGCACCGATGACGTCTCGGTGATCGACCTTGCGCGCGCGCTCACCGGCGAACCGCGCGCGGAGATCGCGCGCGTGCCGGTCGAGACCGGCCCGTTCGGCCTTGCGGTCAGCCCGGACGGCAAGCTGCTGGCGGCCGCCAGCCGCGAAAGCGCGCGCACCGGCATCGAAGGGCGCACCGTCTCGCTCATTGATGTCGAACGCGCTCGCGCCGGCGTGCCCAATGCCGAACGTGCGCGCATTGGCATCGGTAGCGATGATCCGGCCGTCGCGACGCGGCCCTTCGCCGTCGCATTCACGCAGGACGGCAAGCATGTCATAGCGACATGCTTTCGCAGCAATACGGTATCGCTCATTGATGTAAAGGCGGCGCTCGCCGGCAAGCCCGCGGAAATGGCGCGCCTTGCGCTCACTGCGCCCGACGGAAAACCATCGCGTCCGCGCGGCGTGGTCATCACACCGGACGGCCGCTACGCCGCCATCACCGGCGGCACGAAGAGCGGTCCGGGCAGCAGCGTGTTGTTCCTGGTCGATCTCGCGACTTTTCAGCCCGCGGGACGCGTCACCGAAATTGGTAACGAATCTTACTTTCTCGACGTGTTGCCGGGCCCGCGATAACGGCCTCACGCGGCCGTGTTCGGACGGACGCGGCAGCCTGATTGACCCCGCCTATGTCTGCGCCCCATAGTTGAAAAAAACATCACCTGGGGGAGGACCGGCATGACCACGCGTCGGGAGTTTCTGTATGGGGCGGCGGCTTTTTCGCTCGCCGCCCATGGACAATCCGCATTCGCGCAGACCGCCTGGACGCCGACGCGCGAAGTCGAATTCGTGATCCCGTTCGCGGTCGGCGGCGGTGCCGATCTGATGGCGCGGGTCATTCACAAGGTCATCACCGAGAACAAGCTCGTTCCGGTCGCGCTCACGCCGGTCAACAAGCCGGGCGGCGGCGGCGCGGTCGGCCTCGGCTATGTCACCGCCAGCCGCAAGGCCGATCCGCATACGCTGGTATTGATCAACGGCACCACGCAGATCACGCCCATTCTCAATCCCAATGCACGCACGCTCACCGAAATCCAGCCGATCGCCAATGTGATGCTGGACGATTTCGTGTTCTTCGTGCGCAACGACGCGCCGTGGAAGACCGCCGCGGAATTCGTCAAGGACGCGAAGTCGAAGCCGCCCAAGACCTTTGCCTTCGCCAATGGCGGCACCACCGATGTCATGGCGGTGACCGTGCTGGCGCGCGCGAGCGGCACCGAGCTCAACATGGTCAATTTCAATAGTGGCGGCGAGGCGCTGACCGCGCTGTTGGGCGGCCACGTGCAGGCCTCGCTCGGCAATCCGCTGGAATTCATGGGGCATCTGACCTCGAAGGGCGTGCGCGCCATCGGCGTGTTCCGCGACAACCGGTTCGCGGAACTGCCGGACGTCCCCACCATGAAGGAGCAGGGCATCAACGCTCCGAATTTCCAGATGTGGCGCGGCACCGCCATCCCCAGAGGCGCGCCGGCGGAAGCGGCCCGCTACTGGGAAGGCGTGATGCAGAAGGTGGTCGCCGCTCCGCAGTTCAAGGCCTATCTCAAGGACAACGTGGCATCGGAAGCAACGCTCATCGGCGCCGATTTCGAGAAATTCCTGACCGATCAGGAACGCCTCTATCGCGATCTGCTCGGCAAGTAGGCGCGATGCACAGCCGGCCGGCGCCGGGCGAGGTCGCGCTCGCCATCGTCTTTGCGGCGGCCGGCGTGGTCTGGATCGTCGGCGCACTTGGCCATCCCCTTTGGGACGGCTTCGCGCCGAGTTCCGGCTTCATGCCGCTGATCTACGGCATCCTGCTCACGGCGCTGTCGCTGGCGGTCATTGCCAGCCTTTTTTTCGGCGACGCCGCGCCCGACGGCGGGCCGGTCGGCAAGCCGCTGTTGGTGCTGGCGGCGGTTGCGGCGGCGGTGATCGGCGTCGGAGTGGCGGGCTTCGGGCTCGCAGTCTTCCTGATGCTTTTGTTTTTGTTCGCCGCGATAGAGCGGCTTCCGATCGTCCGTTCGCTGCTCGTCGCCGGCGGCACCACCGCGGCGCTGATCGTTATTTTCAAGGTTTGGCTCGGCGTGCCGCTGCCGGCCGGGCCATGGGGGCTCTGAGGTGGGGCCGCTTGCCGATCTTGCCCAGGGTTTCGCCGCCGCGCTGACGCCGACGCATCTGGCGATGTGTTTCGCGGGCGTGCTGCTCGGGCAGATCGTCGGCATCCTGCCCGGTATCGGCCCCTCGGCGGCGATCGCGCTTCTCCTGCCGCTTACTTTCGGCTCCAGCCCGACCGCGGCGATCATCATGTTTGCCGGCATCTATTACGGCGCCCAGTACGGCGGCACATTGACCTCGGTGCTGATCAGCGTGCCGGGCGAATCGAGCACGGTGATGACCAGTATCGACGGCTACCAGATGGCGCTGCAGGGGCGCGGCGGCGTGGCGCTCGGCATCGCCGCCATCGGCTCGTTCATCGCCGGCACCCTCGGAACCATCGGCCTGATGCTGCTGGCGCCGCCGCTGGCGCAGGGCGCGCTCGCCTTCGGACCGCCGGAATATTTCGCGCTCGTCGTGCTCGGCCTGACCGCGCTCGCCGCGGTCGGCTCCTCGGTGCTCAAGGGCTTGGCCACCGGCGTCGCCGGCCTCCTGCTCGGAACCATCGGCGTCGATCCGCAGGTGGGCGTGGCGCGCTTCGATTTCGGACGCATCTGGCTGCTCGACGGTATCGAGTTCATCGTGCTGACCGTGGCGCTGTTCGGCGTGGGAGAAGTTCTGGCGAGCTGCACCATGGGCACGGTGCGCCCGATCGTGAATATCGGACGCGCGCTGCCCTCGCGGGCGGACTGGCTGGCAAGCCGCATGCCGATCCTGCGCGGCAGCGTCATCGGCTTTCTGATCGGCGTGCTGCCCGCCACCGGCGCGACCATCGCCTCGTTCGTCGCCTATATCGTGGAGAAGAAGCTGGCGCGCGATCCGTCCCGTTTCGGCCGCGGCGCGATCGAGGGCGTCGCCGCTCCCGAGGCCTCCAACAATGCGGCCGCGGCCGGCGCCATGGTGCCGATGTTTTCGCTCGGCGTTCCGGGTTCCGGCACTACCGCCATCATGCTCGGCGCGCTGATCATGTTTGGGCTGCGGCCGGGACCGGAACTGTTCACCAAGAATTCCGATCTGGTGTGGGCAGTGATCGCCAGCATGTATATCGGCAATGTGCTGCTGCTGATCATGAACCTGCCGCTTGCCGGTCTGTTCGCGCGGCTGCTCAAGGTTCCGTATTACTGGCTCTATCCGCCGATCCTCGCATTGTGCGTGGCGGGCGTTTACTCGCAATCGAACAGCGTCGAGGATTGCTGGCTGCTGGCGGGGTTCGGCGCGCTCGGCTGGATGATGAAGCGCTATGACTGGCCGGCGGCGCCGATCATCCTCGGCCTGGTGCTGGGCCCGCTGTTCGAAACCAGCCTGCGGCAATCGCTGGCCATGTCGCACGGCAGCGCCGTGATCTTTGTGACGCGGCCGATCTCCGGCCTGTTGCTGGCGGGCGCGGCGCTCGCCGTGCTGGCGCCGGTCCTGATCTGGCTGGTCCGGCAGGGCCGCGGAACTCGTCTGGCGCAACATTGACAGTCCGGGGCTCGCTGCCTATGAAACGGCACGCTTTTCGCTATTTGACCGGCCGCGCCCATTAATCAGCGCGCCTTGGCGCAGCCTGTACGGAACGAGTGTCATGAAAGTTCGCAATTCGCTGAAATCCCTGCGCGGGCGCCACCGCAACAACCGCATAGTGCGTCGCAAGGGCC
>JBKKAF010000140.1:0-4728 GCA_046714775.1 Xanthobacteraceae bacterium
CCCGCTCTGCCGAGAGAGGAAGATGGAAAAGGCGCTGGTGCCGTCACGGCCTGATCTGCCCCGTGCCGCGGATGCGGTATTTGAAGGTGGTGAGCTGCTCGACGCCCACGGGCCCGCGCGCATGGAATCGTCCGGTGGCGATGCCGATCTCGGCGCCGAAGCCGAATTCACCGCCGTCGGCGAACTGGGTCGAGGCATTGTGCAGCACGATGGCGGAATCGACTTCGCGCAGGAATTTTTCCGCCGCGGTTTTGTCTTCGGTGACGATGGCGTCGGTATGCTGCGAGCCGTAGCGCCCGATATGGGCGATGGCGGCGCCGACACCGTCGACGACTTTTGCCGAGATGATGGCGTCGAGATATTCCGTCGGCCAGTCCTCCTCGCTCGCGGGCTTCACGCGCGCGTCGGCGGCCTGCACCGCCGGGTCGCCGCGCACCTCGCAGCCGGCGTCGAGCAGCAGGGTGACGAGCGGTTTCAGGTGGGTGGCCGCCCCGGCGCGGTCGACCAGCAAGGTTTCCGCCGCGCCGCAGACGCCGGTGCGTCGCATCTTGGCGTTGAGCAGGATGGCCTTCGCCATGTCGGGCGAGGCCGCCTTGTCGACATAGACATGGCAGACGCCCTCCAAATGAGCGAATACCGGCACTCGCGCCTCGGCCTGCACGCGCGCCACCAGGCTCTTGCCGCCGCGCGGCACGATGACGTCGAGGGCGCCGTCGAGACCGTGCAGCATCTGGCCGACGGCGGCGCGGTCGCGCGTCGGCACCAGTTGGATCGCGCCGTCGGACAGGCCGGCTTTCTGCAAACCCTCGGCGAGCGCCCCGTGAATGGCGCGGTTGGAGCGATGACTTTCCGAGCCGCCGCGCAGAATGACGGCGTTGCCAGCCTTGAGGCAGAGCGCCGCGGCATCGGCGGTGACGTTGGGCCGGCTCTCATAAATCATGCCGACGACGCCGAGCGGCACGCGCACGCGTTCGATGGTCATGCCGTTCGGCCGCGTCCAGCTTTCGCTGACCGCGCCGACCGGATCGGCGAGCCCGCGCACCACGTCGATGCCGTCCGCCATGGCGGCGACGCGCTTGTCGTCGAGCGCCAGCCGGTCGAGAAAGGCGGGCGTTGCGCCGCTAGTTTTTGCTTCGGCGAGATCCTCGGCATTGGCCGTAAGAATATCCGCCTTGCGCGCGCGGATGGCCTGCGCCATGGCGGCGAGCGCCGCGTCCTTTTGCGCCGTGGCGGCAAGCGCCAGCGCGCGCGCCGCGCTTTTGGCTTGGCGTCCGATCTCGCGCATCAGCGGGGCGATGTCGGCTGTGCCCTCGACGGTCTTGAGCGGCGCGGTCATGACGGCGGGTCCGTTGTTTCCGCGCCTTCTATCATGTTCGCCGCAGCCCGGCGAGTGCAGCGCCGGCGCCGCGAGACCTAGTCTTTGCGCGAGGTTTTGCCGGTCCAGGCCGGCGCGTTGGTCGCCTTGATGCGGCGGGCGTCCTTCACCAGCTCCTTGATCGCGCCGGTGATCGGCAGCGACAGCCCGGCCTTGTCGGTCATGTCGGCCACGATCTGCATATCCTTCAGCGCCCAGGTGAAGGTGATCATGTCCCAGTCCTCGAGCGCATGGGAATTTCCCGAGCTGATCAGCAGTGCCTCGCGCAGCTTGACCAGGTCGATGCCGGTGGTCTCGGCCAGCCGGCCGGCTTCGATCAGGCCGACGGCGTTGATCCAGAGCAGGAGATTGTTCATGGTCTTGCCGACTTGGCCGTGGCCGACGTCGCCGAGATGCGCATAGTCGGAGCAGAACGCCCGGTAGACCGCGCGGCCACGCGCGACCACGTCGGCCGAGCCGCCGACCAGCGCCAGCAGCGTGCCTTCGTCGGCGGCCCAGCGGCCGCGGCAGATCGGGGCGTCGAGAATTTCGATTCCCTTCGGCCGCGAGCGCTCGGCCAGCGCCTTCACCGTGTCGGGCTTGCAGGTGGACGAAACCGCGATCACCGATCCGGCCGGCAGCGCGCCCAGCAAGCCGTCCGGCCCGAGCACGACCTCGTTGACCTCATCGTCATAGCCGACGCCGATGATGACGAAGCCGGCATTTTTGGCGAGCTCCGCCGGAGTCTTGGCCGCGCTCGCCCCCGCCGCACGCGCCTGCTCGAGCTGCTTCTGATTGACGTCGCAGGCGGTCACCGCGTGACCGTGCTTGACCAGGTGCTTGAGCATCGCAAGCCCCATGCGTCCGACGCCGATGATGCCGACCGGCTCTTTGGTACTTCCATTGGTCATGACAGCGCTGCCCGTGGTGGGGTTGATCTTACGCTTTCGCCTTCAGCATGGCGGCCAGCGGCTTTGCGGGATCGGCAAGCTCGTCGGCATCGACCGGGATGCGCCGCTCGATCAGCCTTCGCGCCATGGCGAGATCGCGCTGCGCGTTGATGCCGATGGCATAGCCGAGACGAGCGCCGTCAAGCTCGAACAACAGCGTGGCATTGGTCCCGCTCTGCCGCCGCACGCGCTGGCTCGGCTGTGCGATCGGCCAGCCGACGCCCTGGATATACATGTCGAACTGCTCCGACCAGAATGACGGCACCACGTTATAGGCGACGTCGCCGGCGGCCGCGTTGCATCCGGCGACCATCCCGTGCTCCTGGCCATGGCGCCAGTTCTCCAGGCGCACCGGGCCGTGCGGCCCGGGAAAGCGGGTGCAGTCGCCGGCGGCGAAGATGGCGGGGTCGGATGTGCGGCCATGGTCGTCGACGACGATGCCGTCCTTGACGTCGAGCCCGGCGTCTTTCGCCAACCGGTCTTCCGGCAATGCGCCGGCGCCGACGACGATCAGATCGGCGGAGACGGTGTCGCCGGTGTTGGTCTCGACGGTAAAGCCGCCGCTTGCCGTCCGGCGCACGGCGGCGACCGAGGTGCCGGTGCGGATATCGACACCCTGCGCGCGATGACGTTCATGCACGAAAGCCGACGTTTCCTCATCGCAGACCCGCGCCAGGATGCGCGGCGCGATTTCGATCACGGTGGTCTTGCGGCCGAGCTCGGCCGCGGAAGCCGCCACTTCAAGCCCGATCACGCCGCCGCCGATCAAAAGCAGCGACTGGCTGCGCTGAAGATCGGCCTTGAGCGCCAGCGCCTCCGCCTCGGTGCGCAGATAGTGAATGCCGTCTCCGGCCGGAAATGCCGGTAGCGTACGATTGATCGAACCGGTCGCCAGCACCAGGGCGTCATAGGGGATCGTCTCGCCTGCTTCCGTCGTCACCGTGCGCGCGGCGCGGTCGATGCGGCGGACCCGCGCGCCGGGCTTGAGCGTGACGCCATGGCCGGCGATGCCGCCCGGTCCCGCGATCGGCGCGTCCTGCGGCATGACCTTGCCGAGCAGCACCGCCTTCGATAGCGGCGGCTTCTCGTAGGGCTCGCATGTCTCGTCGCTCAACAGCGTGACCTGCGCCGCCGCATCCTGCTGTTTCGCCGCGATCGCTGCGCCCACGGCGGCCGGTCCGCCGCCCACGATCACGATTCTGCGCGCTGCATTCATACGCGACATCTCCCTGGTGCTTCATTGACAGCGGGACAACCGCCCGCCTAGATTCGGAACAACGGTCCGCGCAGCGGAACAACCGTGTTTAGCGCGCGGCGCGCCGAAATTCCAGCATCCCGCGCCACCGGGCGATGCATGATTAAGCGGAAATCAACCGGCAAGGAAGGACGTGCCAAGCGCGAGCGGCTGTCGTCGGTGGCGACCGCCACCCGGCTGTTAAAGGCGTTTTCCGAGGACGAGGTCGAGATCGGCATCAGCGCGCTGGCGCGGCGGCTGGGGATCGCCAAGAGCACGGCGCATCGCCTCGCTGTCACGCTGATGTCGGAAGGGCTGCTGGAGCAGGACCGCGAGAGCGGAAAATACCAGCTCGGCATTGCGCTGTTTCGGCTGGGGGCCTTGGTGCGCCGGCGCATGGACGTTTTCAACGAGGCGCGGCCCTATCTCTACGATCTGCGCGAGAAGATCAACGAGACGGTGCATCTCGCCATCCTGGACGGCACCGAGATCATGTATGTGCTCAATCTCGAGAGCACGCAGGCGATCCGCATGCGCTCCGATCTGGGCGCGCGCAAGCCGGCCTATTGCACCGCCGAAGGCCAGGCGATGCTGGCGTTTCAGCCGCAGGCCGTGGTCGATCGGGTGATTGCCACAGGTCTCGCGCCGCGCACGCCGAAGACCATCTCTGGCCCGGAGAAATTCCTCAAGGCGCTCGCGGTGGTCCGTCAGCGCGGCTGCGCCATCGAGGATGAGGAAAGCGAGCTCGGCATGGTGTGCATCGCCGCGCCGATCCGCAACGATGTGGGCGACGTGGTAGCGGCGCTCGGCATTGCCGGTCCCCTGTCGCGTTTGTCCAAGAAGACCGTGCCGACCTTCATCCCGCATGTGGTGGCGACCGCCGACCAGATCTCCGGGCGGCTCGGTTATCGCGGCCGGGCGGCGGTGTAATTTCGTTCCTGCACAAGGAGGCCTCAGGTTCGAGACGCGCAGCCCATAGCGCGTCGAAGACGCGCGTAAACGCGCTTATAGCGCGTCCTCAAGGGCGTTTACTCCCGTCTGCGACGGGCTATGGACGCGCGTGAACGCGCTTATGGCTGCGCTCCTCACCATGAGGATCAATCCACAATATGCCGCGCAATTGGATGTACGACGTCGCCTTCACTCCTCATCCTGAGGAGCGGGCCGTCCGATCTCGGGTTGCCCCCGAG
>JBKKAF010000141.1:0-47141 GCA_046714775.1 Xanthobacteraceae bacterium
GCGATCGTCGCCGATGGCCGCCGCGGTGCGGAGCGCGGCGTCGATGTCGCTCTGGTCGATGGTCCGCCATTTCTGGTTCGAGTGGTAAGCCCACAGCCCCGCGAAGCAATCCGCCTGCAATTCGACCTTCACCTGCAGCCGGTTGGCCTCCGCCTTGTCCATCCCGCGCTGCATCTGCTGCACCCTCGGCAGGATGCCGAGCACCTGCTGCACGTGATGGCCGACCTCGTGGGCGATCACATAGGCCTGCGCGAACTCGCAGGTCTTGCTGCCGACGTCGCAGCCCTTGAGGCGCGTTTGGATCTGATTGAAGAACGAAGTGTCGAGATAAATCTTCATGTCGGCCGGGCAATAGAACGGACCCATGGCGCTCTGCGCCAGGCCGCCGCAATTGGCATCGGTCGCCCCGCTATAGATCACCAGCACCGGCGCGCGATAGCTCTTGCCGTCCTTGGCGAAGATCGTCTTCCACGACGCCTCGGTTGAACCCAGCACATTGGAGACGAAGCGGCCGGCGGTATCCTGCGGTGCCCCGGTGCGGCGCGGCGCGCTGTCGCGCGGCGCCTCCATGCGCGGCTGCTCGCGGGTCATCATCTCGGCGCCGCCGATCAACAGGCTCGGATCGATTCCGAGCGCCCAGCCGACCAGGCCGAGCACGACGACGGTGCCGATGCCGAGCCCGCCCCGGCCCATGGGAAAGCCGCGGCCGCCGCCCCCCTTCGGGCCGCTTTCACCGCGGCGGTCTTCCACATTGTCGCTGCTTGGCAGGTCTTCCCAGCGCATCGCTTTGTCCTGTCGCGGCGCACAAATGCGCCGCCGCAAAAATTACCACCGCGCTAACCAATCGGTGGGCGCAAGTATAGTTCCCCGGCAGTTCTTGCCCAGTGCAAGCCGTTTTGAGTTAAGCCCATTTTTACCTTGAGGGGCCATGATCGCGATTGTCGGTTTGTAGGTCCCGCGTCGCCGACAGCGTCGCCTGAGTCAGAGTCCTGAGTCATGGTTGTGTCACGTCGCGGGGCGTCCAGTCGGGCGCCCCGCGTCAGTTCTGAACCCCGCGCAAGCGCCAGCGTTGTCGTCGGCGATTGCGTCGCGGAAATGGCCAAGCTGAGCGCGAGCTCGGTGGACTTGGTCTTTGCCGATCCGCCGTACAATTTGCAGCTCCAGGGCGATCTCAAACGCCCAGACGATTCCCGCGTCGACGCGGTCGACGACCATTGGGACAAGTTTGCCAGCTTCGCCGCCTATGACGATTTCACCCGCGCTTGGCTCCTTGCCTGCCGCCGCGTGATGAAGCCGGCGGCAACGCTGTGGGTGATCGGCTCCTATCACAACATCTTTCGCGTCGGCTCGATCCTGCAGGATCTCGGCTTTTGGATTCTCAACGACGTGGTCTGGCGCAAGACCAATCCGATGCCGAATTTCCGCGGCCGGCGTTTCACCAATGCGCACGAGACCCTGATATGGGCGGCGCGCGATGCCGGCGCCAAGGGCTACACCTTCAACTACGAAGCGCTAAAGGCCGGCAATGAGGACGTGCAGGTGCGCTCCGACTGGACGCTGGCGCTGTGCACCGGCGAAGAACGGCTGAAAGGCGGCGACGGTAAGAAGCTGCACCCGACCCAGAAGCCGGAGGCGCTGCTGGCGCGCGTGATCCTGTCATCGTCGCGGCCCGACGATCTGGTGCTCGACCCGTTCTGCGGCACCGGCACCACCGGCGCGACCGCCAAACGCCTCGGCCGCCGCTTCATCGGCTTCGAACGCGAAGCGGGCTATGCGCAGGCGGCGGAGAAACGCATCGCCGCAACCGATCCGCTGCCGAAAGCGAGTCTGGCTCCATTCATGACCGCGCGCGATGCGCCGCGGGTGGCGTTCGCGGCGCTGATCGAGCGCGGGCTGATTTCGGCCGGCGCCCGACTGGTGGATGCCAAGCGCCGCCACCAGGCGCTGGTGCGCGCCGACGGCGCGGTCGCGCTCGGCGAGACCGTCGGCTCGATCCATCGCATCGGAGCGCTGGCGCAGGGGCTCGAGGCCTGCAACGGCTGGGCGTTCTGGCATGTGGAAACCGCCAAGGGCCTGATCTCGATCGACGCGCTGCGCGCCGAGATCAGGGCGGGGATGGACGCGGGCTGATCGCCTCGCGGCGCGGGCGCAGTGTGTTGCGCGCCGCACCTGACGGATGCGCCACCACCTTGCGCATCAAACTCGGCAATGCCTCACCGGGCAGATCGGATAGCGCCGCCCAGCGCGCACCTCGCGGCGCGCGTGCGCGCGCCGGCACCTCGGCGGTGTAGACCACAAGCTCCAGCGGAAAATGCGTGAACACATGGGTGACGATTCCGTGCACGCGTCGCCACTTGATCTGCCTCTGCCCCGCGGGAACAGCTGAAAACTTGGGCGCATGTTTCAGTGCATTGCGCTCATCGAAATCGGGCGTCCACTCGGTGGTCGGCACCTCGGTCATGCCGCCGAGCAGGCCTTGCGACGGTCGCGCGCGCACCAGCACGTGGCCGTCGACGCGGACGACGACGAACGCCGCGCCGCGCCGCAAGCGGCCGGCCTGTTTCGGCGCCTTGCGCGGAAAGCGTTCCGGATGGCCACGCCGGCGCGCCATGCACTGCATCATCCATGGACAAAGCACGCAGGCCGGTTTTCTGGGCGTGCAGATGGTGGCGCCGAGATCCATCAGCGCCTGCGCGAAGTCGCCGGCGCGGTTTTCAGGTACCAGGCTCGCCGCGAGTGACCGGATGCGCGGTTTTCCCGCCGGCAATTCGTCCGCGACCGCGAACAGCCGGCTGACCACGCGCTCGACATTGCCGTCCACCGCCGACGCCCGCGCGTCGAAGGCGATAGCCGCGACCGCCGCCGCGGTATAGGCGCCGATGCCGGGCAGCGCCGACAAGTCCGCTTCGCTCTGGGGAAAGCGTCCGCCGTGCCGCTCCACCACAGCCTTGGCGCAGGCATGCAGATTGCGGGCGCGCGCGTAGTAGCCAAGCCCCGCCCACAGCTTCAGCACATCGTCGAGCGGCGCCGCGGCCAGCGCCGCAATCGTCGGCCAGCGCGCGGTGAATTTGGCGAAATAGGGCGCGACCGCCTTCACCGTGGTCTGCTGCAGCATGATCTCCGACAGCCAGACCCGGTACGGATCGGATACCTGTCCCGGTAGTGAGCGCCAGGGCAGCGCGCGGCGATGGCGGTCGTACCAGGCGAGCAGTGCCGCGGCGCCCGACGCATCGGAGATGCGCGGTTTTGGCCGAGAGGGTGCTCTCGCCTGCTTTGCGGGTGCCTGCCGGCCTGCTAGCGTCATGACCGACCGATGACAGAGCCGCGTCCCGTGAACAAGCCCCGCAAATCGCAACCCCGCCCGCTCGCCCAGCTGCTCGGCAAGATGCTCAATGAGGCATTTGCCAAGCAGGGCTTCGCCTCCACCGAGCTGGTCACCCGCTGGCCCGACATCGTCGGCAGTGAGATCGCGGCCCATTGCGAGCCCGAGAAAATCCAATGGCCGCGCTTGGGCGACGGCGAAGCATCGGAACCCGGCACACTGGTATTGCGGGTGGAGGGCCCGACGGCGCTGGAAATTCAGCATCTGTCGAATGTCATTCTCGAACGGGTGAACCGCTTTTTCGGTTGGCAGGCAGTCGGCAGCCTGCGGCTGCGCCAGGCGCCGCTCCGCGGCCATGTCAAAGCCAAGGCGCCATCGGGTCCCGATCCGGAGATCGCCGCCCGCATCACGGAGACGTTGCCCGAGATCACCGACGATAATCTGCGCCAGGCGCTGGGACGGCTCGGGGCCGCCATCAAACAGACGTGACCGCAGGCTTGGCGAGCCACGCCGCCATTGCCACATTGCCGGTTTCGGGGTAGCCCCTAGTGTGGCGGTTCAGAAGTTCCCCATTCCTTTCAGCTGGTTCGGGAAGGAACTTCTGAACCAAAGCCACACTAGCAAGGCTATGATTTCTAGTGTCCCTTTGAATCCGAAGTTCGCAAAGCGCTCGCAGCAGGGAATGTGCGAACTTCGGATTCGGGACACTAGACGGGACAAACGGCCTGCAAGCCGCAACTTGATCGCGCAACGCGTGTAACGACGGAGTCCTCAGTGAATATCGATCGCCGCGAATTCATCATCGGCACCGGCGCGCTGGCGCTCGCCGGCGCTGCGCTGTTCCGCAGCTTGCCGGACTTCGTCAGTTCCGCCTTGGCGCAGGACCCTTCGGCGGCCGAACTGCTGAAGGCTGGTCCGCTCGAAGAAATGGTGCTGGGCGACGCCAAGGCGCCGGTCACCATCATCGAATATGCCTCGATGACCTGTTCGCACTGCGCCACGTTTCACGAGACCACCTATCCGCAGCTGAAGAAGAAATACATCGACACCGGCAAGGTCCGCTTCATCTTCCGCGAATTTCCGCTCGATCCCCTCGCCGCCGCCGGTTTCATGCTGGCGCGCTGCGCCGGCAGCGACAAATATTTCCCGCTGATCGAGACCCTGTTCGCCAAGCAGCAGGAATGGGCGGTGCGCCAGCCGCTGCCGCCGCTGCTCGCCATCGCCAAGCAGGCCGGCTTCACCGAGCAGACTTTCGAGGCCTGCCTGGCGAATCAAAAGCTGCTCGAAGGCATCTCGGAAGTGCGCGAACGGGCCGCCCAGAAGTTCAACGTGCAGTCCACGCCAACCTTCTTCATCAATGGCAAGGTCGTTCGCGGCGCTCTCACCATGGCCGAGCTGGACAAGCAGCTCGAGCCCTATCTCAAGGGCCAATAAGGGTTTTTTGCCCCGGATCAGGTCCGGCTCGCGATCCCGCGCCGCCCTGGTAGCGGGTCCACGCGAGTCAAAGTCTGGGAAACTTCGTCCGGCCAGTTGCGGAAGCGTCCCGCCCGATTCATTCTCCGCCGCGATGCGGCACCCCTCGACTCACTCCATGGGCTTGAGCCCACAGCGATTCCTTCCCGGGTGGGGAGAGGATCGGGGTGACCGGGTTACAACACTGCCGATTTCGAACCGCTGTTTCCCCCTCACTCGGCCGGTGCCTCCGGCACTCGCCAGCCGCTCCTCACTGGGGAGAGGCGACCAACGAAGTCCCGAATGAAACTCACCCGCCTGCGCCTGCTCGGCTTCAAGTCCTTTGTCGAGCCGACCGACTTCCTGATCGAGCCCGGCCTGACCGGTGTGGTCGGGCCGAACGGCTGCGGCAAATCGAACCTGGTGGAGGCGTTGCGCTGGGTGATGGGCGAGTCGTCGCACAAGGCGATGCGCGCGGCCGACATGGACGACGTGATCTTTTCAGGCACCAATAGCCGGCCGGCGCGCAACAATGCCGAAGTCGGCATGCAGATCGACAATTCGCAGCGCAAGGCGCCGGCGCAATTCAACGAGCATGCGACGCTCGACGTGTCGCGCCGCATCGAGCGCGATTCCGGCTCGACCTATCGGATCAATGGACGCGAGGTGCGCGCCCGCGACGTGCACATCCTGTTCGCCGACGCCTCCACCGGCTCGCGCTCGCCCGCTCTGGTACATCAGGGCCGCATCGGCGAGATCATCCAGGCCAAGCCCGAACAGCGCCGGCGCGTGCTCGAAGAGGCGGCCGGCATTTCCGGCCTACATGCGCGGCGGCACGAGGCGGAGCTGCGGCTGCGCGCCGCCGAGCACAATCTGCAACGGCTGGAGGACGTGATCACCCAGCTGGCAGCGCAGATCGCCGCGCTGAAGACGCAGGCGCGCCAGGCTGTGCGCTATCGCAACATCGCGGGCCAGGTGCGGCAGGCCGAAGCTACGCTGTTTCACCTGCGCTGGGTTGCCGCCAATGCCGAGGTTGCCGAAGCCGAGCGCGGCAAAAACCAAGCCGTGCGCGTCGTAGCCGAACGCACCGGCGAGCAGGCCGAGGCCTCCAAGCGTCAAACGCTGGTCGCCGCCGAGTTGCCGGCGCTGCGCGACATCGAAGCGAAAGCCGCCGCCGCCCTGCAGCGCCTGTTGATCGCGCGCGAAACCCTCGAACGCGAGGAGGCGCGCGCCAAGGAGCGTATGAGCGAGCTCGATCAGCGGCTGATACAGCTCGCTGCCGATATCGAGCGCGAGAAGCGGCTGGCCGCCGACGCCGAAGCGGCGCTTGCCAAGTTGAGCAGCGAAGAAGAGACGCTGCAGCGCGAGGCCAAGGCCAATGCGGAGCAGCGCACCGGCGTCGACCAGCGCGCAGCCACAGCCGACCGCGTCCTTGCCGACGCGGAAAAGACCTTCGGCGAACTCACCGGCACGCTCGCCGACCTCACCGCCCGGCGCAATCAGCTGGAAACCGCCGTGCGCGAGCACGGTGAGCGCCTGACCCGCATTGAAAACGAAATCGCGGCCGTCCAGGCCGAACTGAAGCAGATCGAAACCGCCGCCGGCGGCAGCGATCTCAAGGCGCTCGCGCAGACCCTCGACCAGGCACAGTCCGCAGTCACCGAGGCGGAAGCCGCGGCGTTGCGCGCCGAGGCCGCTCATTCCGCCGCCCGCCAGGCGCTGGATGTGGCGCGCAGCCCGCTGGCCGATGCCGAACGCCGCGCGCAACGCCTCGACACCGAAGCCAAGACGCTGGCGAAACTCCTTCACGTCGACACCAAGAATCTGTGGCCGGCGGTACTCGACGATCTCACCGTCGCCAAGGGATATGAAACCGCGCTCGGCGCGGCGCTGGGCGACGATCTGGAAGCGCCGGTCGATCCGTCCGCGCCGATGCGCTGGGGTGGCGCCGCCGTCGATCCGTCCGACCCCAGCCTGCCATCCGGCGTCGAGTCGCTGTCCCGTCACGTCGAGGCGCCGAAGGAGCTGGCGCGACGGCTGGCGCAGATCGGCGTTATCGATCGCAAGGACGCCACCCGCCTGATCCAGCTGCTCAAGCCTGGCCAGCGGCTGGTGTCGCGCGACGGCGATCTCTGGCGCTGGGATGGTTTTTCCGTTGCCGCCAATGCACCCACCGGCGCGGCACGGCGGCTCGCCGGCAAGAACCGCCTTGCCGATATCGAGGCCGAACTGAAGGCGGTACGCGCCGAGGTCGAGAGCAAACGCAAGACGGCGGAACAGGCGGAGGCCGAAGCCGCCGCCGCCGCCGCGCGCGAGACCGCTGCCCGCGCCGCCTGGCGGGAATTGCAGCGCGACGCCGACCAAGCCCGCGACCGCCACGCCGAAGCCGAACGCGATGCCGGCCGCAATGCCGCGCGGCTCTCCGCGCTTGCGGAAGCCAGGACACGCCTGACCGTGAGCCGCGACGAAGCCACCGCCGCCCGCTCGGAGGCGGAACGCGCGCTCAAGGCCCTGCCGCCGGCGACCGAGGTGGAAAGCAAGCTCGCCGCGGTGCGCCATGACATCGAAGGCCATCGCGCGCTCGCCGCCGAAGTGCGCGCCGAGGTGCAGGCGCTGGCACGCGAAGCCGAGCTCGCCGCACGGCGATTGAAGGCGATCGGCGAGGACCGTAACGGCTGGACTTCGCGCAAAGATGGTGCCGGCTCGCAGATCACCACGCTGCAAGAGCGTGTGCAGGAGGCCCAGACTGAACGCGCCGGCCTGGAAGGCGCCCCGGCCGCCTTTGCCGAACAGCGCCGCTCGCTGATCGGTGAAATTGAAACCGCGGAGGCCGCGCGTCGCGCGGCCGCCGACCGTCTCGCCGAGGCCGAGAACTTGCTGGCGGAGGCCGACCGCGATGCCCGCCGCGCGCTCGACGCCATGGGCAGCGCCCGCGAGGACGCGGCACGCGCCGAGGAACGTTATGAAGGCGGCAAGCGCCGGCTCGCCGACGTCGCCCATGAAATCCGCGAAATGCTGGAAATCGATCCGGCCGAGGTCGCCGGCCTTGCCGGCATCGATGCCAAGGATGCCGTCCCCGATGTCGCCGAGGTCGAGGCCAAGCTCGATCGCCTGCGGCGCGAACGCGAGCGGCTCGGCGCGGTCAATTTGCGCGCCGAGGAGGAGTTGCGCGACGTCGAGGGCCAGCACGGCACGCTCACCTCCGAGCGCGACGATCTGGTCGAGGCGATCAAACGGCTGCGCCAGGGTATCCAGAACCTCAACCGCGAGGCGCGCGAGCGGCTGCTCGCCTCCTTCGAAGTGGTCAACGGCCATTTCAAGCGGCTGTTCGGCGAGCTGTTCGGCGGCGGCACCGCCGAGCTGCAATTGATCGAGCACGAGGACCCTCTGGAAGCCGGGCTAGAAATCGTCGCCAAGCCGCCCGGCAAGAAGCCGGCAACGCTGTCGCTTTTGTCCGGCGGCGAGCAGGCGCTGACCGCGCTGGCGCTGATCTTCGCGGTGTTCCTGACCAATCCGGCGCCGATCTGCGTGCTGGACGAGGTCGACGCGCCGCTCGACGATCACAATATCGAGCGCTTCTGCGACCTGCTCGACGAGATGACGCGCTCGACCGACACGCGCTTTGTCATCATCACCCATAACCCGATCACCATGGCGCGGATGAACCGGCTCTACGGCGTCACCATGGCCGAGCGCGGCATTTCTCAGCTTGTTTCCGTCGACCTCGAAGCCGCGGTCAAACTGCGCGAAGCGGTGTAGGCTTTTCAATCGGCGGCTGTCGGCCCGCGCCGCTGTGCAGAGTGCTCTTCCCCCGCTCGCTTCCCCCCTGCAACATGCGCTATGGTCGCGCCAGCCAATCGTCGGCGCGTGGCGCATAAGGAGATTTGCATGTCCACCACCACCTGGATTGTTCTCGGTGTAATTGTCGTCCTCGTGTTGTGGATCATCATGATCTACAACAGCCTGGTTGCCATGCGGCAGCGGGTGAACCAGTCGTTTGCCGACGTGGACGTTCAGCTCAAGCAGCGCCACGACCTCATCCCCAACCTGATCGAGACCGTGAAAGGCTATGCTACGCACGAGCGCAGCACGCTCGACGCGGTGATCAAGGCGCGGCAGACCGCGATCGCCGCGCCCGGGATCGATCAGAAAGTGGCGGCCGAGAACATGCTGTCTGGGGCGCTGCGCCAATTGTTCGCACTGTCGGAGGCCTATCCCGACCTCAAGGCCAACCAGAATTTCCAGCAATTGCAGTCCGAACTTTCCGACATCGAGAACAAGCTCGCCGCCGCGCGCCGCTTCTTCAACAACGCGGTGCAGGAATACAACACCGGCATCCAGCAGTTTCCGGCCGTCATCCTTGCCGGAGCGCTCGGCTTCTCGCAGAAGGAATTCTTCGATCTCGGCGGCGACCGCGCGGTGGTGGAGAAGCCGCCGCAGGTCAAGTTCTGACCTTGCACAGGCAATGCCCAATATACTTTGGCCCCATCCTTCGAGACGCGCCTTTCAGGCGCTCCTCAGGATGAGGCCAAATACTGCAATCCCTCGTGGCGAGGAGCGGGGCGAAGCCCCGCGTCTCGAACCATGAGGGATTGCCACAGCAGCGCTTTGGCATACTGAGCCCCTCCCATGGCCGCTTTCGGTCTCTACAGCCATATCCAGTCGAACAAGCGGCGCTCGATCCTGCTGCTGATCGGGCTGTTCTTCCTGGTCTATGTGATGGTGTTTGCCGGCGCGCTGGCGGCCGAGGTGATCATCAACGGCGACGCCTCGCTCGACTACCTGCTGCGCGCGGCCTGGCAGCATTTCCTCATGGCGCTGCCGTGGGCGACGATCGGCGCCGTGTTGTGGATGCTGATCGCCTACAAATTCCACCAGTCGATGATCGACGCGGTCACCGGTGGGCGCGAGGTGACGCGCCAGGAGGAGCCACGGCTTTACAATCTCCTGGAAAATCTCTGTATCTCGCGCGGCATTCCGATGCCAAAGCTCAAAGTGGCTGAAGAGGACGCGCTCAACGCCTTCGCTACCGGGCTGAACCAGCGGCAATATTCCATCACCGTGACATCCGGGCTGGTGCGGAATCTAAACGATGCCGAGCTCGAGGCGGTGCTCGGCCACGAACTGACCCATATCCAAAACGGCGATGTGCGCATGCTGGTGGTCGCCGTCATCATCGCCGGCGTTCTCTCGTTCTTTGCCGAACTGGTCTTCCGCCTGTTCTTCCATGCCGGCCGCTTAGGCGGCGGGCGTAGCAGTAGCAGCAGCGGCCGCGGCAAGGGCGGCGCTTTCCTTGCGATCGTCATCGCGCTGGTGCTGGTCGCGGTGGCCTGGTTTCTCTCGATCGTAATCCGCTTTGCGCTGTCGCGCTCGCGCGAATTTCTGGCCGATGCCGGCGCGGTGGAACTGACCAAGAACCCGGACGCCATGATCACCGCGCTGCGCAAGATCGAAGGCCGCGGCGAGATCGAGGGCGCCACTTCGGCGGTGATGGAAATGTGCGTCGACAATCCGCGCTCGGGCTTTGCCGACCTGTTCGCTACCCATCCACCGATCGACAAGCGGGTCGAGGCGATCATCAAATTCGCAGGCGGCCGCGACCCCGGTCCGCTCGAATTGCCGGGCCCCGAGGAGACCGAGCAGTCGGAGCAGGACCAGACCGGTCAGGCCATGGCCGAGGGGGACCGGCCATTCCTGCCGGAGCGCCCACCGATCGAGCTGGGCGGCGGCCAGCCCGGGCCCTGGGACCCGCATCGCCGTAGCTAGAATCGGCTTCCGGGCTTGTCCACGCTCGCCCGAGCGATTTCCCTAGCCAGAACATGCCCTTCGGCTATCTGGCGCCCCTGTGGATTGATGTGCAGAACTTACGGCCGCCGCCCGGAGAATCGTTCGCTTCCTGTTGCCGTTCTGTCATGCTCGCGCCAAATGCTCGCGTCGATCACCGGTGATTCGAAGGACAGGCCATGGCAAAGCCAGCAGTGATTCTCGTCGGTGCGGACAAGGGCGGCGTCGGCAAGACCACGGTGGCGCGCACGCTGCTGGACTATTTCACCGCGCATCAGGTTCCCACCCGCGCTTTCGATACCGAATCGCCCAAGGGTACGCTCAAGCGCTTCCACCCCGACCTGACCGACGTCGTTGATGTCACCCAGGTCCCCGACCAGATGCGCATCTTCGACACGCTCAATTCCTCGGACGCCTCGGTCACGGTGATCGACGTGCGCGCCGGGGTGTTGTCGCCGACGCTGCGCGCTTTGCGCGACATCGGATTCATCGAGGCGGCGAAGAAGGGACAGATCACCTTTGCGGTGTTTCACATCCTCGGCCCCTCGGTCGCGTCGCTCGACGAGATCAATGAGACCGCGGCCTTTCTCGGCGACGCCAAATATTTTCTGGTGAAGAATTTCATCAACAACACGCATTTCTTCGAATGGGATGAAGCCACCCACAAGACCTATTTCAACAAGATCAAGGATGCGGTCGAGCTCACCATCCCGAAGCTGAACGAGATGGCCTGCGAGCAGGTCGAGGTCGCCTCGGTGCCCTATCTCAACTTCGTCGCCAACAAGAAGCAGAACGGCGAGCCCGCGTCCTATTCGTTCGTGCTGCGGGGCTATGTGCGTCATTGGTTGGGCAATGTCTGGGCGGAATACGACCGCATCAACCTGACCGACACCGTGGCGCCGCGTCCGCAGACCGCTCCGGCCCAGCGGGCGCAGGCGCGCGGTTGATGTAAGTCCGGTCCTCGAAGCTCGCGGGCTCCGTCACGTTCCTGTATGCGTTTCTCCGCCCTGCACATGAGGTGGCAAAAGCCATTGTTCGGATAAGCGTCGTGTAAAACCAATAACGAAAGCGCGACCGTGCCGACCAGCCAAAGCCAGAAAGCAATAGCGGCGATCTATGACGATATTCCGGAGACCGCTTCGCCTGCGCTGGCCGCGGAGACGCGGAGATGGACGCCGGTCTACATCGTCGCTTCGCCGCGCCCCGCCTGCGGCAAGACCTTTCTGGCGCGCCTGCTCATCGATTTCCTGCGCCTCGACGGCGGCATGCCAAAGGCTTTCGATCTCGATCCGAATGACGGCGCGCTGACGGGCTTGCGGCCGGACTTCACGGTCAAGGCCGATATCGCCGACACGCGCGGCCAGATGGCGCTGTTCGACGCGCTGGTGGCGGGCGACGGCATCGCCAAGGTGGTCGATGTCGGCCACGGGGCATTCGAGCGCTTCTTCGCAGTGGTCGAGGAAACCGCTTTCCTCGCCGAGGCGCCTCGCCGCGCGCTCGAACCGCTGGTCATGTTCGCCGCCGACCCGCATCCGGCATCGGCGCAGGCCTATGAAGCGCTGCGCCGGCGCTTTCCCGGCCTCGTGATGGTGCCGGTGTTCAACGAAGCCATCACCAAGGGAAAGAAGCTGCGCGAGCAGTTCCCGTTCGTACGCGCCGCCGCCGTTCCGCTGCAACTCCCGCTATTGCCGCCCGCGTTGAAGGTGCATGCCGATAAAGGCGCGCGCTCGTTTCTCGATTTCCACGACACCCTGCCGGTGGAGGTCCCGCTCGGTCCCGCCTTCGAGCTGCGCTCCTGGACCAAGCGCACCTTTTTGGAATTCCGCGAGCTGGAGCTGCGGCTGCTGCTGGAGAAGCTGCGAGCGTCGCTGCAGGGGTAATTCCGGGGGCCTCATGGTTCGAGACGCACCCCGATCTCGGGTTTACCCGAGATCGGCTCTTCTAAATTCGCAAGTCGGGTAAACCCGACTTGCGTGCTCCGCGACGCTCCTCACCATGAGGGGATAAATTACCCCTCATCCTGCGGAGCCCGCCGAAGCGCAGCGAAGGTGGGCGCCTCGAAGGATGAAGCCCCGTTTTCTGTGAATGACCTCAATGCCCCTCGAATGACACCAGCGTGCGCACCGGCACATCGAGCTTGCGAAGCTTGTCGGCGCCGCCGAGCTCCGGCAAATCGATGATGAAGCAGGCTGCCAGCACTTCGGCGCCGAGCTGGCGTAGCAGCTTGATGGCGGCTTCCGCGGTGCCGCCGGTTGCGATCAGATCGTCCACCAGGATCACCCGCTCGCCCGCTACCAGCGCGTCGGCGTGGATTTCGATCTCGTCCTGACCGTATTCGAGCGCATAGGTCACGCTCACTCGCTTGTGCGGCAGCTTGCCCTTCTTGCGGATCGGCACGAAACCGGCCGACACCTGGTGCGCCACCGCGCCGCCAAGAATAAACCCGCGCGCCTCGATGCCGGCCACTTTGTCGATCTTCGCTCCCGACCAGGGCTGCACCAGTTCGTCGACGGCGCGGCGGAAGGCGCGCGCATCGCCCAAAAGCGTGGTGATGTCGCGGAACATGATCCCCGGCTTGGGATAGTCGGGGATGGTGCGGATCGCGCTCTTGAGATCGTTGTCAGACTGCATGGAGGCCATGGGATGCTCGCGGGAAAGGACGTTTTGTGCTTGCGGGAGGGCGCACTCTGACGAACCATGCACCGACATGCAACGGGAGGCTACACCCATGATCGGACCCGAGGAGCGCGTCACCATCGTCGACCTGCGGATCCCCTTTTTCCGGCTGGTGTTCTTTTTCGTCAAGGCCGCGCTGGCGGCGATCCCGGCCGCAATCATCCTGTTCGTGCTGTTGATGCTGGTCACCGCAGTGCTCGCCGCCATCCTCGGCGCCAGTAATTTCGACTTCTCGTTCCGCCGCTGGTCGATGTGATCGACCGCCTCAAACCGCCACGACCAGCAGGACCAGCAGCAGAATGAGAGTGCTATAGGCCGTGATGGCACCCGCGAGTTCCAACAGTGAAAGCTTGAGAACCCGCCAGAGCAGGAAACAGGCAAGCGCGCTCCCGATCAGGAAGGCCAGAAACTCAGGCACGAAAGGGGGAATGCCCAGGAACGATTGCTGCAGCTCGACAAGACAGGCGAACTGCTTGATGACCTCGGAGCAGGCGGGCGCCGTATCGTTGAACTTGCCTTGCTTGATCTCCGCCACGAGCGTGTCATTGATCCCATGCCGCACGGCGAAGGTCACAGCCATGAGCAATTCGTACAGCGTGCTCAGCAGTTCCGATGCAAAGGAAAAGGCCACGCAATGCATATAGGCGCTCAACGGCGTCGGCCGGCGGGTAAAAATGCGCAACGTGACATAGGGAATGGCAGCGAACAGGATGGTGGCCGCGAGCGGGAGAACATAGAGCGTGAGCAGCTTTTCCGCTTTTCCGGCAAAGCCTTCGACCCCAAACATACGATAGGATCAACCGCACCAGCACCGACGCGGAAATGACGATGAAGACGAAGTCGAGCGCCTCGCTGAACGACTTCTTATCGCCGATCTCGATGGTCTTCGCGAATTGCCCCGGCCGGAACAGGATGGTGAAAACTTTTTCGAGGAAGTAAACGAACTTCCCGACCCGGTCCTTGATATAGGACCAGAACATGTTCGGTGTACGTGCCTTTGAATTGCCGGCGGTGCTTCTGTCAGGCACGGCCCAGGACCCGTCCCGCCACCGCGTCGAGCTTGGCCAAAAGCGCCGGGTCGCGCGCCTCGGGCGCGGTGATGAAGGCGTTGTCGAGCGCGCGATCGGAGCCGATCGGACAGGGCTCGTGCTCACGCGGAAAATCCTTGGCCAGCCGCGCCACCAGGTGCTTGGCCTTCTCCGCATTGGCGGTGAGCACCTTGATGATGTCCTGCACCGTCACCGCGTCGTGGTCGGGATGCCAGCAGTCGAAGTCGGTGACCATGGCGACGGTCGCGTAGCAAATCTCCGCCTCGCGCGCGAGCTTGGCCTCCGGCATGTTGGTCATGCCGATCACCGAATAGCCGAGCTGCTTGTAGGTCATGCTCTCAGCATAGCTGGAGAATTGCGGGCCTTCCATGCAGACATAAGTCCCGTCGCGCACCGCGCGGATGCCTTCCGCCTCGGCCGCCGCCGCGAGATGGATGCGCAGCCGCGGCGACACCGGATGCGCCATCGAGACATGGGCGACGCACCCCTTGCCGAAGAACGAGCTCTCGCGATTGTAGGTGCGGTCGACGAACTGGTCGATCAGCACGAAAGTGCCGGGCGGCAGGTCCTCCTTGAACGACCCGCACGCCGATAGGGAAATGAGATCGGTCACCCCTGCCCGCTTCAGCACGTCGATATTGGCGCGGTAGTTGATGTCGGAGGGCGACAGCCGGTGGCCCTTGTCATGCCGGGACATGAACACCACCGGCAGGCCGGCGATCTCGCCGATGCGCGGCGGCGCCGACGGCTCACCCCAGGGGCTCGCGATGGTCTCCTCGCGCACCTTTTCCAGCCCCGGCAGCTCGTAGATGCCGGAGCCGCCGATGATGCCGAGCACCGCTTTGGTCATGAAAAATGCTTTCGCTGTCAGCCCGTCATCCTGAGGTGACCACGCGCAGCGTGGGCCTCGAAGGATGATGCGGCGTCATGCTTCGAGGCTCGGCCGTTTCGCGGCCTCGCACCTCAGCATGACGTAAATCAGATCGTCGTGCCGCGCGGGTCCTGGCCGCGCGCGATCTCGGCCGGCTTCTCGATCTCGCTCCACACCTTCTTCTTGGTGAGGTAGAGCAGGCCCGCAAACACCAGGAGGAAGATGATCACTTGCAGGCCGATGCGCTTGCGCGCCTCAAGATGCGGCTCGGCCGCCCACATCAGGAAGGCGGAGACGTCCTTGGCATATTGCGCGGGGGTCGCCGGCGCATCGTCGTCATAGGTGACGCGGCCGTCGGCCAGCTGCGGCGGCATCGCGATGATGTGGCCCGGGAAGTACTTGTTGTAGAACGCGGCCTCCGGCTTCACAAAACCCTGCGGCGGATCCTCGTAGCCCTGCAGCAGCGCCGCGATGTAATCGACGCCGTGCTCCTGATATTGCGTAACCGCGTCGAGCAGAAACCAGGGAAAACCGCGCTCATAGGTGCGCGCCTTGGCGATGATTGACAGGTCAGGCGGCACGCCATTGTAGCGGGCGCGCGCCTCGTTCTCGTTCGCGAACGGCGCCGGGAAACGATCGGCCGGCCGCGCCGGACGTTCCTTCACCTCGCCCTGCTCGTTGGGCGCGTCCATCACCTTGTATTCGGCGGCAATCGCGGTCGCCTGCGCCACCGTGAAGCCCGGGCCGCCCGGCTCCGCCAGGTTGCGGAACGACAGCAGCGACAGGCCGTGACAGGTCTGGCAGACGTCGCGATAGACCTTGAAACCGCGCTGCAATTGCGCGCGATCGTATTTGCCGAACGGGCCGGCGAACGACCATTTCTGCATGGGCGGCACCGCCTGCTCGCTGGCCGCGGACGCCGGCGCCGTTGTGAGGCTGAGGCCTGCGAGCGCGATGCCGATGGCGAGCACCGCGGCTGCTGCCTTGCTGCGCAGCACATCTTCCAGGATCGAATTGGGCAGCGGCAGCGGCCGCTCCACCCGCGCCAGCAGCGGCAGGATGATGATGAAGTGGGCGAAGTAATAGATGGTGAGGATGCGCGCGGCGACCACATAGCCGCCTTCCGCGGGCTTGGAGCCGAGCCAGCCGAGCCCGACGCAGCAGATCACGAACAGCCAGAAGAACTGCCGGTAGAGCGGCCGGTAGCGCGCCGAGCGCACCGGCGAGCGGTCGAGCCACGGCAGGAAGGCCAGGATCACGATGGAAGCCACGAGCGCCACCACGCCGCCGAGCTTGTTCGGGATCGCGCGCAGGATGGCGTAGAATGGCAGGTAATACCATTCCGGCACGATGTGCGTCGGCGTCACCGCCGGATTGGCCGGAATGTAATTGTCGGCGTGACCAAGATAGTTCGGAATATAGAACACGAGATAGGCGAACAGCACGCAGAACACCGCCATCATGAAGGCGTCCTTGAGCGTGGCATAGGGCGTGAATGCGACGGTGTCCTTCTCGGTCTTGGGGTCGATGCCGGCCGGATTGTTCTGCCCGGCCACATGCAGCGCCCAGACGTGCAGCACCACCACGCCGACGATGACGAACGGCAGGAGGTAATGGAGCGCATAGAAGCGGTTGAGGGTCGGATTGCCGACCGCGTAACCGCCCCACAGCCAGGTGACGACCGATTCACCGACCAGCGGGATGGCGGAGAACAGGTTGGTGATGACGGTGGCCGCCCAGAAGCTCATCTGGCCCCACGGCAGCACATAGCCCATGAACCCGGTCGCGATCATCAACAGCAGAAGGATGACGCCGAGAATCCAGATCACCTCGCGCGGCTCCTTGTAGGAGCCGTAATACATGCCGCGCAGCATGTGGATGTAGCCGGCGAGGAAGAACATCGACGCGCCGTTGGCGTGCAGATAGCGCAGCAGCCAGCCGTAGTTCACGTCGCGCATGATGGCTTCGACCGAATTGAACGCGTGGTCGACATGCGGGGTGTAATGCATGGCAAGCACGATACCGGTCACGATCTGCGCGCCCAGCAGGAACGTCAAAATGCCGCCGAAGGTCCACCAGTAGTTCAGATTGCGCGGCGTCGGATAGGCCACGAAAGTCGCATGAACGAACCCGGCGATCGGCAGCCGCCGCTCGAGCCATCGCATCAATGCGCTGCGCGGCTGGTAGGTCGAAGGTCCACTCATGGTCAAATCCTGAAGAGACTGGTCGTGCGGCCGTCAGCCGATGCGGATCTTGGTGTCGGAGATAAATTCGTAGGGCGGGAGCGGCAGATTGGAGGGCGCGGGCCCGCTGCGGATGCGGCCGGACGTGTCGTAGACCGAACCGTGGCAGGGACAGAAATAGCCGTTCAAGGGACCCTGATGGGCGAGCGGGATGCAGCCGAGATGGGTGCAGATGCCGACCAGCACCTGCCACTCGTCCTTGCCCGCCTTGACGCGTTTCTCGTCCGGCTCGGGATCGGGCAGGCTGGCGAGGCTGACATTGCGCGCCTCCTCGATCTCCTTCTTGGTGCGGTGATTGACGAAGATCGGCTTGCCGCGCCAGAACACCTTGATCACCTGGCCTTCGGCGACCGGCGCAAGGTCGACCTCGATCGGCGCGCCGGCGGCGATGGTGGAGGCATCCGGATTCATCTGCGCGATCAGCGGCCAGACCGTCGCGGCGGCGCCGACCGCTGCGACTGAACCGGTCGCGATATAGAGAAAATCGCGACGAGTCGGCTCGGCCGAAGACATCGTTGTCACGTTCACATCCTCTCCCTGTGCGAGGGCAGCCGGCCCGTGCGGGCACCATCGGAAACGCCATGGGCATTGGCCGAAGGGCGGCGGGCGGGCCGGTCGCGGCCGATCCGAAGGCGAAAGGACGGCACAAACCGGCGGGGTTTATTGGCACCCTTGCCGGGAGAGCGCAAGCCCACCCGTACCGCCCCGACTTAAAGTCGCATAAAGCCCGTGGCAGCCGTATTTCCGGCCCTGCCGCGGCAACCGGAATGCGCTAGGTTCCGCCTTATGCGGATTGCGCTCTACGAGCCGGACATCCCCCAGAATACCGGAACGATTCTACGGCTCGGCGCCTGCCTGAGATTGGAGAGCCACATCATTGAACCGGCCGGCTTTCCGACCTCGGACCGCGCCTTCCGTCGCGCCGGAATGGACTACCTCGATCAGGTGGCGCTGGTCCGCCATGCCAGCTGGGATGACTTTGAGGCTTGGCGGCGGACCGCTGGCGCGCGGCTTGTTCTGTTCACCACCCGCGCGCCGCAGTCGTATCTCGACCATGCCTTCCGGGAGGACGAGGTGCTTTTATTCGGACGCGAGTCCGCGGGCGTGCCGGACCGGGTGTACCAGGCAGCCGATGCGCGGCTGCGGATTCCGCTGCGTGCGGGATTGCGCTCGCTCAACGTGGCGATGGCCTGCGCCATGGCGGTGGGCGAGGCGCTGCGGCAGCTTAACTGCGCACCCGCCGGCCCCGCGCAACGCACTTGAGGAGAGCCAGCTTCGGGTCCACATAGGGCGTGGAAACGGAGACCGCCGGTGGCCTATGCGGTGAAGGAAATTTTTCTGACCTTGCAAGGCGAAGGCGCCCATGCCGGACGCACGGCGGTGTTTTGTCGCTTCGCCGGCTGCAATCTGTGGTCCGGCCGCGAGGCCGACCGGGCCACCGCCACCTGCCAGTTCTGCGACACCGATTTCGTCGGCACCGACGGCACCCGCGGCGATCGCTACGACAATGCCCTCACTCTGACGGACGCCATCGAGCAGGAATGGGGCAGCGGCCGCGCGCATCGCTTTGCGGTGCTGACCGGCGGCGAGCCGCTGCTGCAACTCGACGGCGCGCTGATCGACGAATTGCACCGGCGCGGCTTTGCCATCGGCGTGGAAACCAATGGCACGCTCGATCCACCCGCCGGACTCGACTGGATTTGTGTCAGCCCGAAAGCCGGCGCCGAGTTGCGCATCCGCTCCGGCAACGAGATCAAGCTGGTGTTTCCGCAGCCCGACGCGCCGCCGGAAGCGTTCGCTAATCTGGAGTTCGAGCGCTTCTCGCTGCAGCCGATGGACGGCCCGCAGCTCGCCGACAACACCGCCCACGCCATCGATTACTGCCTGCGCCATCCGCAATGGCGGCTCAGCCTGCAGACCCACAAGACGCTGGGGCTGCGCTGATGTGGGAATTGACCAAATCGTTCCGCTTCGAGGCGGCGCATGCCATCAGCGGCACCACGCTGGGCGACGCCGGCGACGAGGTACACGGCCATTCGTTCCGCGCTGAGGTGGCGATCCGCGGCACGCCCGATCCCAAGACCGGCATGGTGGTCGATCTCGGACTGATCGAGCAAAGCCTGGGGGAAATCCGGGGAGCGCTCGATCACAAGCTGCTCAATCGCATCGACGGCCTAGGCACGCCCACCCTGGAGAACCTCTCGCGCTTCATCTGGGAACGCATCACGCCGGCCGGGCGCGTCACCCGCGTCACCGTCTACCGCGACAGCTGCAACGAAGCGTGCAGCTATTTCGGGCCGCAGTGATGGACGCAAGCCCACTCGAAGCCCGCAAGGCGCGCGCGCGCGCCTGGTTCGAGCAATTGCGCAACGAGATCTGCACGGCGTTCGAGGCGCTGGAGGACGGCCTGCCGGCAGGCGCGCTGCTGAGCGACCGCGCCGCCGGCCGTTTCATCCGCACGCCTTGGCAGCGCACCGACCATACCGGCGATGCAGGCGGCGGCGGCGTCATGTCGCTGATGAAGGGCCGGGTGTTCGAGAAGGTCGGCGTGCATGCTTCCACCGTGCACGGCGAGTTCGCTCCCGAATTCCGCAAGGAGATACCCGGCGCGGAAACCGATCCGCGCTTCTGGGCCTCGGGCATTTCGCTGATTGCCCACATGCACAACCCGCATGTGCCGGCGGTGCACATGAACACGCGCTTTGTGGTCACCAGCAAGGCCTGGTTTGGCGGCGGCGCCGATCTCACGCCGCTGCTGGAGCGCCGGCGCAATCAGGACGATCCCGACAGCCAGGCCTTCCATGCCGCCATGCAGGCGGCCTGTACCGCCCATGCCGGCATCGCGCCCTATGACAAGTACAAGGCCTGGTGCGACGAGTATTTCTTTCTCAAGCACCGCCAGGAAATGCGCGGCATCGGAGGCATTTTCTACGACTGGCACGACAGCGGCGACTGGGAGGCCGATTTCGCCTTCACCCAGGATGTGGGCCGCGCGCTGCTCGGCGTGTATCCCGGGCTGGTGCGGCGGAATTTCGCAACGCCCTGGAGCGAGGCCGAGCGCGAGGAGCAGTTGGTGCGACGCGGCCGCTATGTCGAATTCAATCTCTTGTACGACCGCGGCACTATTTTCGGCCTGCGCACCGGCGGCAATGTGGAGTCGATCCTGTCTTCGCTGCCGCCGGTGGTGCAGTGGCCGTAAAGGCAGTTCGAGGATCGCGCCGCTAGCGTGTGAACGCTCCCACCACCATCATCGCACCGCCGATCAGCACCACGACGTCGAGGATGGCGGTGTGCATGCGCACCGGCATCCGTTCGACCAACAGCTTGGCGAGGAACGCGCCCGGCATGGCCATGAAGCCGATCAGCAGCGCGAAGGCGATCACGCGCGCATCGACCACGCCGGAGAATCCGAACACCGCGAGCCGCACCACGCTGATCACGATCGAGATCACCGCGTCGGTGGCGACCACTGCAGCACCTTCCAGCCCCGCCGCCATCAAGAGCGACAGCAGGATGACGCCCGCGCCGACGGAGCCGCCGACCGCGCCCCCGTAGCCGACGGAGCCGATGGCCAGCCCCTTGTCGTCGAGCATGAGGGCGTGCCGCTTCAGCGTGCGCCGCAGCGGCACCGTCAGCATCAGCATGGCCCCGATCACCAGCATGGCGCCGGCCCCGGTCAGCAACGTGTAGCCATAGGCGCTCAGAATGCAGGTCGGCGTCGCGGCGAGGATGACGATCCCGGCCCGCCGCCAATCGATCAAGCGAAAGAACGCCAGCGAACGCCAAGTGTTGGTCAACAGCGCGGAAATGGCGACGATCGGCACCACCGGCTCGGGACCGAGCATCGGCACCAGCACCAGCGGCGTCAGCGCCCCGGTGCCGTAGCCGGCGACGCCGCCGATCACCGAGGCAAACAACGTCACGGACGCAACCAGTAAGAGCTGCCAGAGCGAAACGTCGGCGAAGCCGGCCGCCAGATTCATTTAGCGGCTGGCGCGGGCGTGAGATCGGCGGGCGAGATCAGCACGCTGAAACGTTCGCACCAGATGATCACGCTGGAAAAGTCCTTGAGATCGACACCGTTCGGGATCGGATAACGCTGGCTGCCTTTGAAAGCGCGCAGGCGGCCGAGATCGACATACATCACGTCTTTCATGTCGGACGAAGAACGGATCGACGCCTTCGGCACCAGATAGACATGGAATGCCGGGCCCGGTCCGACCTCGAAGTCGGGCTCCAGGAACACTGCGCGCTGATAGACGCTGACCTTGCCCCTGCCCCAATGCACGGGGTCGGCGCGATTGGCGTGGATGAAGGTTCCGCTGGCGACCAGGGGCGGCCGGTTGATCGCCACTTGCGGCCCGCTCGCCACCGGCGGCCCGCTCGCGAGGGGCGGCGTCTGCGCCGCGCCATTGGCAGCGTTCGGCACCGGCAGGGGCGGACGCTCGATCCCGAACGGCGCGAGATCGGCTTGGGTCAATTGTTCCATGGCCGGCGGCGGCGGAAACACGAACGGGAAAAAGAAAAATCCCAGCGCGACGCCGAATGCGGTGCCGCACACCCCGCCCATCAGGAAGATCGCCAAGCCGCGCCAGAACCCACGCATTCCTACTCCCCGCCGTCACCATCCCTCGTTGCCTAGCACATCCCACGTTCACACAGGTTCACGGCCGCGTCAGCACTCATCACGCTTTTTTCCCCGCCTTGTTAGGTTTAGAAAATCCTCATCCTGAGGAGGCCGCCATCCGATCTCGGGTTTACCCGAGATCGGGCCCTTCTAATTCGCAAGTCGGGTAAACCGACTTGCGTGCTGCGCGACGCTCCTCACCGTGAGGGTTGGAGCCCCAGTGCTGCTGATAACGCCCCGCAGCCGCTTCAATCCGCGCTCGGCAGCCGCCGCATGGTGAATTCGATGCGTCCGCCCGGCAATTCACGCCAGCTTTCGATTTCGGTCATATAAGCCGCCTTGGGGAAACGGTCGAACAGCTCGCGCGCCTTGGCGCGGGCGGCGTCGCGCGGCAGCGCGAACGTGTCGCGGCGGAAAGCATCGGTGCGCGCGCCCTTGCGGTTTGCGATCAGCTTTGCTGTTCTGCGGGCGAGATCGGCAGGACGGCGATTGGCGTTCATGGCGCACCTCGACCTACAATCTAATGCCTCCCGGCCGGCGATGCGAGTCGGCCGAACCTGGTTCGCGCGCGGCGCCGCGCTGCTGCTGGCCGTCACATTCGCTGTCTCCGCGCGCGCGCAGACCGCCGTCGATCTGCAGCTCGTGCTGGCGGTCGATGTCTCCGGCAGCGTCAATCACGAGCGCTTCGAATTGCAGAAGCAGGGCTATGTGGCGGCATTCCGCAATGCGCAGGTGCTGCAGGCGATCCGCTCCGGCCCCAACCAGTCGATCGCCGTCACCATGGTGCAATGGACCGGCCCGTTCCTGCAGTTTCAGGTAATCCCCTGGACCTTGATCAAGGACGAGGCCTCGGCGCATGCGATGGCGGCGGCGATCCAGGCAACTCCGCGCCGGCTTGCCAGCGGCGGCACCTCGATCTCCGGCGCCATCGATTACTCGGCCACCTTGTTCGCCGACAGCCCGTTCAAGGCAGAGCGGCGGGTGATCGACGTGTCGGGCGACGGCGCCAACAACCGCGGCCGGTCGGTCGTCCAGGCGCGGGACGAGGCGGTCAACGCCGGCATCACCATCAACGGGCTACCCATTCTCGCCTTCGAGATGTTCCTCGACCGCTATTATCGGGACTTCGTCATCGGCGGGCCGGGCGCCTTCATGATCGTGGCCGAGAGCTTCGAGGATTTCGCCGGCGCCGTCCTGAAAAAGATGATCATCGAGATCGCCGGCGGCGCGCCGCCGGCCGCGCTCGCCCGCAGCCAACCATCGAACCGATAAAATCCGGGAGCCGCTATGCCCACGACCACCCGCCTCTGTCTCGCCGCCTTGCTCGCTGTCGCCGCCTGGCCCGGCGCCGCGCAGGAGGCCGACTTCTTCAAGGGCAAGACGGTCACGCTGAATATCGGCTCATCCACCGGCGGCGGGCTCGATACTTATGGGCGGCTGGTGTCGCGGCATTTCGGCAAGCACATTCCAGGCAACCCGATCGTGGTGGCCGCCAATGCGCCGGGCGCCGGCGGCAAGACCGTGGCGGGACGCCTGTATAATGTGTCGCCCAAGGACGGCACCCATCTCGGCATCACCTTCCCCGGCATCCTGGTGGAGCCGCTGCTGACGCCCGACGGGCGCAGCGAATTCGATCCCACCAAGTTCAACTATGTTGGCAACGCCCATGCCGAGGTGCTGGTCTGCTTCGTGCGCAGCGACGCGCCCGTCAAGACGCCGCAGGATCTGCTGTCGAATGAGATCATCATCGGCGCCACCGCGCCCGGCAGCACCACCTGGGACTATCCACTGGTATCCAACGGCGTGCTCGGCACCAAGCTCAAGATCGTTACCGGCTATAAGGGCGCGCGCGAAGTCACGCTCGCCATCGAGCGCGGCGAGGTGCAGGGCATTTGCGGCGTCGGCTTCGGCACCATCAAGGTGCAATATCCCGACGTGCTGAGCGGCACCGGCTTTGCGAAAATCTTCGCGCAGGAGGACATGAAGGGCCATCCCGAGCTGAACAAGGCAGGCGTGCCGAACATGATTACGCTGGCCAAGACCCCGCCGGACCGCGCCGCTTTGCAGATGCTCTATGCCCAGAGCGCGTTTTCGCGCCCGCTGATCCTGCCGCCGGGCGTGCCGGCGGAGCGGGTCGCCACCCTGCGCAATGCCTTCCTGCAGACCATGAAGGATCCCGAGCTGCTGGCGGAGGCCAAGAAGATGAATATCGACGTGCTGCCGAGCAGCGGCGAGGAGGTGCAGGCGGAGATCGCGCAGATGTACAAGACGTCGCCCGACGTGATCGATCGCGTCAACAAGGCGATGGCGCGCAAGTAATCTCGCTACATCGGCCGCGCCGCGCGGGCCGCCTCGCCGGCGATGGCATCGAGCGCCGCCGGATCGGATGGAAAATCCGCCGCGATCCAGGCCTCTTCCGCCGCGCGTAGCGCCGCGCCGAGCGCCGGGCCTTTGTCCACGCCGCGAGTGATAAAATCCGCCGCCTTGAGCGGAAAGGCCGGCGGCGTCCAGCGCTCCGGCAGGCCGGCGAGCTTGTGCCAGCGCGGGTCATGCGCGGTCTCCGGCGCCCGCGACCAGGCCAGCAGCACCCGGTCGGTGAATTTCGCAAGCCCCAGAAGATAGAGCAGCGCCCGCCCTTCGCGCTCATCGGTCAAGGCGGAAATCCACCACCAGCGGTCGGCCATGGCGGCGATGCGCTCGTGCTCGGCATTGGCGAGCCGCAGCCGCTCGCGCAGGCGGTCGGCATCTTCGACCAGATAGACGCCGAGCGCGCCCAGCCGCCGCACCGGATCGGGCGGCTGTTTCAGCTCGGCTTCCAGCTTGCCCATCGAGCTGAAGCTTGCGAGCAGCGGCACCCCGCCCAGCACGGTCACCAACAGGCCGGCCTCGGTCATGACGGCGAGCGCCGGCACCGCATGCACGGCGACCAGGAGCTTGAGCATTTCCATGCGCACGCGCTCGCGCGAGAGCTGGCCGAGCCCGGCACGCGCGGCGATGCAGGCGTGCAGGCCGTCGGCATCGGGCGGGCCTTCGCCATAGCCGGCGTGGAAGCGGAAGAACCGCAGGATGCGCAGGTAATCTTCCGCGATGCGCAGTTTGGGATCGCCGATGAAACGCACGCGCCTCTGCTCGATATCCGCCAGGCCGCCGACATAGTCGAACACTTCGCCCTCGCGCGCCATCGACAGCGCATTGATGGTGAAGTCGCGGCGTTCGGCGTCGCGCCGCCAGTCGCGCCCGAACGCCACCTTGGCCCGGCGGCCGAAAGTCTCGATGTCCTCGCGCAACGTGGTGACTTCGAAGCCGCGCCCGTCGGCCACCACGGTAACGGTGCCGTGCTCGATGCCGGTCGGCACCGCCTTGAAGCCCGCCGCCTCGACCCGGCGCACCACCTCCTGCGGGATGGCGGTGGTGGCGATATCGATCTCGCCCACCGGCACCCCGACCAGCGCGTTGCGGACCGCGCCGCCGACCACGCGCGCCTCTTCGCCGTTACTGTCGAGTGCCTCTAGGAGACGCGCCAGCGCGGGCTCACGCAGCCATGCAGGATCGAGCCGCAGCGAGGAACGCTCCGTCACTGCGTGTTCCCCGGCACGAACTTGCCGTCCTCCATATGCGCCGGCACATAGGTCGAGCGCGGCGACGAGCCGCCGAAATGAGCGAACACCAGAAAGCTGCCGATCATCAGCACGAAGGCCACCATGGTGAGCCAGCCGAGCCGCGGCAGGGTCCAAGCCGCCGGATCGAGCACGCCCTGCCGCGTCGCCCACAAAAAGATCGCGTAGAGCGCGAACGGCGTCAGGAACAATACGAATTCGGTGAGCACCGGGCGGATCATGTCACCACTCGTTCTTGACCGGTCTTCCCAGGACGGGCAACCGCGTTGTTGTCGGGAGCAGGATACACAATCACCCCTGATAAATCCGTTCGTATAAGTTGCGCAGGATACCCGCGGTCGCGCCCCAAATGTAGCGCTCACCGAACGGCATGGCGTAAAAGGTGCGCGTCATGCCGTTCCACTGCCGACTATGGCGCTGGTGGTTCTCGGGCGCCATCAGGAACGACAGCGGCACCTCGAAAGCGTCTTCGACCTCGTCGCGGTTGAGCGCGAGGGAAAAATCCGGACGCACCCGCGCCAGCGTCGGCACGATGCGATAGCCAAAGGTGGTGAGATAGAGATCGAGATAGCCGATCGGCTCGATGAATGTTGCAGCGAGGCCGATCTCCTCCTCGGTTTCGCGCAAAGCGGCGGCCAGCGGCGAGGCATCGCCCGCGTCGATCTTGCCGCCCGGAAAGGAAATCTGCCCGGCGTGATCCTTCAAATGCGCACTGCGCTGGGTGAACAGCACCATGGGCTCAGCGCGATCGATAATCGGCACCAGCACTGCCGCCGGGCGGATCGGCCGCACCTCGGCGATCGCACGCAACAGCGGATCGAGATCATGATCGCCGCGCGTCGGCGTCACCGAGATGTCGGTCAGTCCTGGCGGGACGTCGAGTGTGAACTGCGCGCGGGCAAGGGCGAAGAAGTCATTCGCCGGCACAGCTGGCCTGCGATGCGAAGCGTCAGTCGTCATCACCGCCTCGGTAACACATGCGGCGTCATGCCCGGAAGGAGACCTCGATCAAGCCGAGATGTTGCGCCATCGGACGAAAGTCTCGATCGTTGTGCAGAAGAGGCCGCCGATTTTCGATGCACCAGGTCCCGATCAGAAGATCGATGGTCTTGCGCACGGTAACGCCGCGCGCGCGAAGCGACCGGAAATTGCGCGCAGCGGCAATTGCGATTGCGTCGCCGGCCATCGGCACGATATCGAAGCGCCGCAGCAGAGTCTCGACGTTCCGCGCGGCACGCTCGCTTTCGAGACCTTGCAACACCTCGCACAGCATCAGGTCGCCGACGATAATCTCGCTTTCGCCGAGCTGCGCGCGCAGACGCCGCACGTGGGGCGCGTTCCGACCGTTAAGGAAGTCGATCCAGACGGTCGAATCGACGACGATCACGCGACACCACGCCCTTTCCGGCTGCGGGCGAGGTTGCCACGCCAGCGATAGCGGCCGAACGCCGCCTCGACCGCCTTCTGCCGCCGCAGCTTGACGATCAACCGCAGCCCCTCCTCGACGGTGGCCTTCTTGGTCGGCTGACCGGCAGCCCTCTGGGCTTCGGCCATGAGTCTGTCATCGATGTCAATATTGGTGCGCATGTGAATGGTCCCGGAGTAATGTGTATCTGACCGTTATATCATACACATCGGGGCCGCATGGCGCAAGCATTGCTTCACGCGAAATCCCGCAGCACATCGGCCGGCGCCATGGCGAAGAATTCGCCGCCTGAGCCCACTCCGAACATGCGTTGACCTTCTAAGTCACGTTCCTCGCCGAGCGCCACCAGATCGTAGAACAGCGCCCGCGTCACCTTGGCCCACAGATCGCGACGGACGTGAAGATAGGGTTTCAGACCGCCGGTCTTAGGCTCCGGTTCAAAGCGCAGCGCATGATCGGGCCCGCACACCACCCAGTCGTCGACATTGGTGCGGAAATTCAGCACGCGTCCGTCCGGTCCTTGCTCGGCCTGCAATTCGACTGCCAAAAACGGCGCGTCCTCAACCGTGATGCCGACCTTCTCCACCGGCGTGACCAGGAAATACTTGTCGCCTTCGCGCTTCAGCACGGAGGCGAACAGTTTCACCAGCGCCGGCCGCCCGATCGGTGTCTTCAGATAGTACCAGGTGCCGTCACCGGCGATCTGCATGTCGAGATCGCCGCAAAACGGCGGATTCCACAGATGCACCGGCGGCGGCCCTTTGCCTGCGGCATTGCGCGCCGCGCCGGCAAGGGCGTCGAGGCCGCCGGTCTTGTCCTGCCCTTCCTTCGCCATGGTTTGCCGCGAACCTATTGGTTGCCGGTTGGTTTATCGCGCTATCGTGATCGAGAGCAGCTACCCGCTACCATGCCCGATATGGGAAACGGGTTGAATTGGCGATCATTCCGCCCGCCGGCAGCGGGGCGGTTCTAACAGGCCTGCACGGAGGCAGGATCGCACCCATTGAAAAATAGCGTAATCTCCACCCAATTGAAGGACCGGCGGAGATTCGGGCGTGGCCGCGGCGGCCCGAATCTTGGCCCGAATCTTGGCCCGAATCTTGGCCCGAATCTTGGCTCGAATCTTGGCCCGAATGATGCATGAATTCAGCTTGATCCGGACCCGTGGTTGCCGGACCACAACACGTCTCAAAGACAAGGAGCAAACCCATGGCGGCAGCCGGCGGTGAGGTCGAAAAACTCGACGACATGATCGTGCGCCAGGCGGAATCGACCGCGGCGCAGGTCGCCGACGCCAAAGCTGCGATCGGCCGGGTGATCTTCGGCCAGGAACGGGTGGTCGAGCAGGCGCTGATGACCGTGCTGTCGGGCGGCCATGCGCTGCTGGTCGGCCTGCCCGGCCTCGCCAAGACCAAGCTGGTCGAGACCATGGGCATCGTGCTCGGTCTGGAGGCGCGCCGCATCCAGTTCACGCCCGACCTGATGCCCTCCGACATCGTCGGCAGCGAGGTGCTGGAAGAGAGCCCGGGCGGCAAGCGCAGCTTCCGCTTCATTCCTGGCCCGATCTTCGGGCAACTGCTGATGGCCGACGAGATCAACCGCGCCAGCCCGCGCACGCAATCGGCGTTGCTGCAGGCGATGCAGGAATTGCACGTCACCGTCGCCGGCAACCGCCACGACGTGCCGCGCCCGTTCCATGTGCTGGCGACGCAAAATCCGATCGAGCAAGAAGGCACCTATCCGCTGCCCGAGGCACAGCTCGACCGCTTCCTGATGCAGATCGACGTCGATTATCCCGACCACGAGTCGGAACGGAAGATCGTGTTCGACACCACCGGCACGGAAGAAAGCAAGCCGAAGCCGACCTTGACCGCCGACGAGCTGATTTCGGCGCAGCGCCTGGTGCGCCGCCTGCCGGTCGGTGAATCGGTGGTGGAGGCGATCCTCAATCTCGTGCGCTCGGCGCGTCCCGGGCCGGAGACCGGCGAGCTCGGCAAGCTGATCGCCTGGGGGCCGAGCCCACGCGCCAGCCAGGCGCTGATGCTGGCGGCGCGCGCCCGCGCGCTGATCGACGGGCGGCTGTCGCCCTCGATCGACGACGTCATCGACATGGCGGAGCCGATCCTCAAGCACCGCATGGCGCTCACCTTCGCCGCGCGCGCCGACGGCGAGACCATGGAAGGCGTCATCGGCAAGCTCAAGACCCGCATCGGATAGGTGATGGCGGCGAAGCGCAAAGCGGACAGGATCGAGGTCAAGGCGACCCAGCACGCGAGCGGCCAAGCCCGCACGCTGGCGGAGAGCATGCCGCGGCTGATCCTCGAATCGCGCCGCATCGCCGCCACCGTGATCCACGGGCTGCACGGCCGCCGCCGCGCCGGACCGGGAGAGAATTTCTGGCAGTACCGCCGCTTTTTGTCGGGCGAGCCGGCGCGCCGCGTCGATTGGCGCCGCTCGGCGCGCGACGAGCATCTTTATGTGCGCGAGCAGGAATGGGAGGCCGCGCACACGGTCTGGATCTGGGCCGACCGCTCGCCCTCGATGGTGTTCACTTCGCAGCTGGCCCAGGAATCCAAGCTCGACCGCACGCTGGTCATCGCCTTTGCGCTCGCCGAAGTGCTGGTGCATGCCGGCGAGCGGGTCGGCCTGCCCGGCCTGATGCGGCCGACCGGCAGCCGCAATGTGCTCGACAAGATGGCGAATGCGATCGTGCATGACGTCACCGAACGGGCGAGCCTGCCGCCCACCTTTGCGCCCTCCTCGCTCGCCGAGGTGGTGGTGGTGTCGGATTTCTGGAGCCCGATCGCCGAGATACGCCGGACCTTGGCGCAGCTGTCGTCCACCGGCGCGCACGGCCACACCGTGCAGGTCGTCGATCCGGCGGAGGAGACTTTCCCCTATTCCGGCCGCGTCGAATTCGTCGAGCCGGAAGGCGGCGGCTCGATCACCGCCGGACGTGCGGAGAACTGGCGCGCCGAATACGAACAGCGCGTGGCGCAGCATCGCGCCGCCATCCGCGCCGAAACCGACAAGCTCGGCTGGAGCTTCGCCATCCATCGCACCGACCGGCCGGCTACCGAACTGCTGCTGGCGCTGCACGCCCGCATGGGCGCGCCGCCGCCCGGCTCGGCGGTCGCCGGTCGCGTCAGCGTGGCCGGGCAACGCGGGAGGCACGCATGATCCCGTGGCTGCCACTCGGTTTTGCACAACCGTTGATGCTGCTCGGACTGTTCAGCCTGCCGGTGCTGTGGTGGTTGCTGCGGATCGTTCCGCCGCAGCCGCGCCGGATCGATTTTCCGCCCACGCGGCTCCTGTTCGACATCAAGCCCAAGGAAGAGACGCCGCGCCGCACGCCGTGGTGGCTGACGCTGTTGCGGCTGACGCTGGCGGCGCTGGTGATCCTGGCCGCCGCCGGACCCTTGTGGAATCCGCCGGTGGCAACGACTGTGGCCAAGGCGCCGCTGGCGCTGCTGATCGACGACGGCTTCCCCGCTGCCGCCGCCTGGGAGGCGCGCATGCGCACGGTCGAGGATATGATCGCGCGTGCCGAGACCGACAATCGCGGCGTCGCGCTGATCCCGCTGTCGGACGCCAATCGCGACATTTCGTTCGAGACGCCGGCCGCGGCGCGGGTGCGCTTGAAGCAGGTCAAGCCGAAGCCGCACGCGGTGGCGCGCGCCGACGCGCTGCCGGCGCTCGGCCGCTTTCTCGACGCCACGCCAGAGGTCGAACTGATCTGGCTGTCGGACGGCGTCGATCTCGGCGGCGGCAGCGATTTCGTCGCCGCGCTCGCGCGCCTGGTCGGAACCCGTGCTCTCACCGTGGTGGAAGGTGGTATTGCGCCGGCGCAGGCGCTCGCCGCCGCCGACAACGCCGCCGGCGCGCTCACGGTCAAGGTGCTGCGCGCGGGCGGCGGCAGTGCCGCCAACGGCACCGTGCGGGCGCTCGATCTCAAGGGACTTGCGCTCGGCGAGGCGGCCTTCGAATTCAAGGGCGACGAGCGCGAGACCGAAGCGGAGATCACGCTTCCGGTCGAGATCCGCAACGACATCGCGCGCCTGGAAATCGCCGGCGAGCATTCCGCCGGCGCGGTGCAGTTGCTCGACAAACGCTGGCGCCGGCGCTCGATCGGCGTGGTCTCGGGCTCGACCGCGGAAACCGCGCAGCCGCTGCTCGCCTCGACTTATTATCTCGGGCGTGCGCTCGGGCCGTTCGCCGATGTCCGGCTGGCCGATCGCGGCTCCGCCGCGCAGGCGGTGGCGCAATTCCTCGAGCAGCGCCTGCCCATGATGATCCTGGCCGATGTCGGCAATGTCCCCACCGAAGCGCGCGAGCGCCTGACTCGCTGGATCGAGGAGGGCGGCGTGCTGGTGCGCTTTGCCGGTCCGCGGCTTGCCGCCGGCGACGACGACCTGGTGCCGGTGAAGCTGCGCCGCGGCGGCCGCGCGCTCGGCGGCAGCATGAGCTGGGATCAGCCGCAGCAGCTCGCGGCCTTCCCGCGCGAAAGCCCGTTCTTCGGCATGCCGGTGCCCGGCGACGTCACCGTCAACCGCCAGGTTCTGGCCGAGCCGGACGCCAGTCTGAACGACCGCACCTGGGCCACCTTGGCCGACGGCACGCCGCTGGTGACCGCGCAGCGCCGCGGCAAGGGCGTGGTCGTGCTGTTCCACGTCACGGCCGACACCCGCTGGTCGAACTTGCCGCTGTCGGGCGCCTTTGTCGACATGCTCAAGCGCATCGTCTCGCTCGCCGGCGCAAGCGCGGCCGAGGAAGGCTCAGGCGCCGGCAGAAGCGGCGGCCGCGAGGGGGCGCCGGTGCCGCCCACCCGCGTGCTCGACGGTTTCGGCGTGTTCGTGCCGCCGCCCCCGGCCGCGCGGCCGATCGCGGCCAATTTCAGCGGACGCGCCACAGCCGATCATCCACCCGGCTTCTACGGCCCGCCCGAGGGATTGGTGGCGATCAATGCGCTGTCCCCAAGCGACAAGCTGGAACGCCTCGACTTCTCCGGATTGAATGCGCGCCGCGATGCCTATCGGGTGAGCGAGCCGCATGATCTACGCGGATTGGTGCTGATCGCCGCGCTTACGCTGCTCGCGCTCGACGCCGTGGTGGTGTTCTTCCTCGCCGGCGGCATCGCGCAGCTGCTGCGCAAGCGCGCGCCCGCCGCGGCGGCGCTGGCGCTCGCCATTCTCGGCGCTTCCTTGCTCCCCTTCCCGCCGGCGCGCGCGCAGAACGACGAAGCCGCCATGCGGGCGACCCTGGAGACGCGTTTCGCCTATGTCATCACCGGCGATGCCGATGTCGACCGCGTCAGCAAGGCCGGGCTGCAGGGCCTGACATTGTTTCTCGCCCAGCGTACCGCGCTGGAGGCGGGCGAGCCCGCCGGCATCAATCCTGCCACCGACGAGCTTGTCTTCTATCCGATGATCTACTGGCCGATCGTGCCGAATGCCGCCAAGCCGTCGCGTCAGGCGCTCGACCATATCGACGCCTACATGAAACAAGGCGGCACCGTGCTGTTCGACACCCGCGACGCGGTGGAGGCGCCGCCTGGTCCGGGCGGCGACACTCGCGGGCCCGGCATGGTGGCATTGCGGCAGATCCTGTCCTCGCTCGATATTCCCGAGCTCGAGCCGGTGCAGCGCGACCATGTGCTGACCAAGACGTTTTATCTGCTGAAAGACTTCCCCGGCCGCTTCGCCACCGGCCAGCTGTGGGTCGAGGCGCTGCCGGCGGCCGCCGAAAGCGACGATGAGCCGAGCCGGCCGGCGCGCGCCGGCGACGGCGTCTCGTCCATCATCATCACCTCGAACGATTTCGCCGGCGCCTGGGCGATGCGTCCGGACGGCCAGGCCATGTTGCCGCTGGTGGCCGGCGAGCCGCGCCAGCGCGAATTCGCCTTCCGCGCCGGCGTCAACATCGTGATGTACACGCTCACCGGCAACTACAAGGCCGACCAAGTGCACATCCCGGCGCTGCTGGAACGGCTGGGGCAATAGGAGAGCGCGCGTGAATTTCGGTATCGCATTCTCTCCGCTGGTTCCCGACTATGTGGTGTGGTCGGCGCTCGCGCTCGCCTGCGTGCTGGCGGTGCTGCTGGTGCTGGTGAAGAGCCGCGGCGCGCCGGTACGCATCATCGCGCTGGCGCTGTTCGTGCTGGCGCTCGCCAATCCCTCGCTCACGCGTGAGGACCGCGAACCGCTGACATCGGTCGCCGCGGTCATTATCGACAAGAGCCCGAGCCAGGAATTCGGCGACCGCAACAAGCAGACCGAGGCGGTGCGCGCCCTGCTCGCCGAGCGGCTCGGCCGCATTCCCGGCCTGGAAGTGCGCTTCGTCGAGGCCGGCCAGTCCGACGGCGAGACCGACGGCACCCGGCTATTCACCGCGCTCACGACCGCCCTGTCCGACGTGCCGCACGACCGCGTGGCAGGCGCCATCATGATCACCGACGGGCGCGTGCATGACGTGCCGGCGGAGGTAGCGGCGCTCGGCTTTGCCGCGCCGGTTCATGCCCTGATCACCGGCCGCCGCGACGAGCGCGACCGCCGCGTGGTGCTGGTCTCGGCGCCGCGCTTCGGCATTGTCGGGCAGCCGCAGACCATCGGTTTCCGGGTCGAGGACCAGGGCGCCTCGCCCGGCAGCGCGCAGATCGTGGTGCGCCGCGACGGCGAGACCATCGAGACCCGCAACGTGCGCACCGGCACCGCGCTCACCGTCAATGTGCCGATCACGCACGCGGGCCCCAATCTGGTGGAGATCGAGGCGTCGGCGCTCGAGGGCGAGCTTACCGCCGTCAATAACCGCGCGGTGGTGTCGATCGACGGCGTGCGCGACAAGTTGCGCGTGCTGCTCGTCTCCGGCGAGCCGCATGCCGGCGAGCGCACCTGGCGCAACCTGCTCAAGTCGGACGCCGCCATCGATCTCGTGCATTTCACCATCCTACGCCCGCCGGAGAAACAGGACGGCACGCCGATCAACGAACTATCGCTGATCGCGTTTCCGACCCGCGAGCTGTTCCAGCAGAAGATCAACGAATTCCAGCTCATCATCTTCGACCGCTACGCGCGGCAAGGCGTGCTGCCGATCATCTATTTCGACAATATCGCGCGCTATGTGCGCCAGGGCGGCGCGCTCTTAGTGGCGGCGGGCCCCGACTATGCCAGCCAGACCAGTATCTGGCGCACCCCGCTCGAAGTGGTGCTGCCGGCGGAGCCGAGCGGGCGCACCACCGACATGCCCTATCGCGCCAAGCTGTCCGATCTCGGCAAGCGCCATCCGGTGACCCGCGCGCTGGAAGGCGGCGACAGCGATCCGCCGCACTGGAGCCGCTGGTTCCGCCTGGTCGATGCGCGCGCCAACAAGGGCACCGCGGTGCTGGAAGGCCCGGACAGCAAGCCGCTGCTGCTGCTTTCGCGCGAGGGCGACGGCCGCGTGGCGCTGCTGCTCTCCGATCACATCTGGCTGTGGGCGCGCGGCTATGAAGGCGGCGGGCCGCATCTCGACCTGCTGCGGCGCCTGTCGCATTGGCTGATGAAGCAGCCGGACCTGGAAGAGGAAGCGTTGCGCCTGATCGTGCGCGGGCGCGAGCTGACCGTGCAGCGCCAGACCATGGCCGACAGCGTCGCCGAAGTGACCCTGACCACCCCGACGGGCAAGACCCGCACCCTCACGCTCGCCCAGGCCGAACCCGGCGTCTGGCGCTCGGCCATCGAGGCCAACGAGCTTGGCCTGTGGCGCGCCACCGACGGCAAGCTCACGGCGCTGGTCAATGTCGGCCCGGCCAATCCGCGCGAATTCTCCGAAGTCACGTCCACCACCGAGATGGTGGCGCCGCTCATCAATGCCAGCGGAGGCGGCGCCATGCGGATCGAAGACGGAACCGGCGTGCGCGTGCCGCGCGTGATCCCGGTGCGATCGAGCGACACCTACCGCGGCGAGGATTGGATCGGACTCAAAATGCGCGAAGCCAGCGTGGTGCGCGGCATCGGCGTGCTGCCGGTCTTTGCCGGGCTGATCGGGCTTCTGCTGCTGGTCGGCGTGTTGGCCGCGACCTGGGCGCGAGAAGGCCGCTAGTTGTCAGTGCGTCACTCCCCCAGCACGCTTTCCGCCGCCGTGATCAGGCTGATGGTCGGATTCTTGGCGCAATAGGCGCCCAGCTTCTCGGCATCGGATTTCATCTTATCAAAATCCACCACCGGCGGATCGTCCTCGTCGCTGTAGTAGCCGGCGAGCCACATCAAGATCAGCCCGATATTCTCCTTGCTGCTCTCGATGAAATCCTTGCACGTGATGGTGGACAGATCGAGCTTCTGAGCCTGCGCCGGCGGTGAGGTGAGCAAGGCAACGGCGACAACAAACGCGCTGAAGATTTTCACGGTCGTGATCCTGTTGGTTATCCGGCGCCTTGAAGGCTAGTCCGGTGGGAAACCGGCGTCACTTCACGTATCCGACATAAACCCGGCAATAAATTGTTCACGGCGAATCCCAATCCGGCCGGATCGCCCCAGAAATGCCATCGAATGCGCCCTCGGCCAGCTCGCAGACCAAGAGCCGCGCCTGATCGACCGGCCCCGGCATGCTGGCGCGTCCCTTCGGAATGCGCTTGAATCCGGACTTGCCATAGTACGGCTCGTCGCCCACCAGCAGCACCAGTCTGTGTCCCTTGCCCTTGGCTTCTTCCAGCGCGCGCTCGATCAGAACCTGGCCGATGCCGCGCTCGCGGAATGGCGGTTCGACCGTGAGCGGGCCGAGCAGCAACGCCGGCGCGTCGCCGATGCGAATCGGGGTGAGCCGCACCGAACCGACCAACAGCGTGCCGACGCGCGCGGTGAACGACAGATCGAGCCGGTGCGCAAACCGCTCGCGGATGCGATAGGCGGTGCGCGCATAGCGGCCGGGTCCGAAGGTGCGCTCGTGCAGCCGCTCGATCGGCGTCGCATCCGCTGCGGTTTCCGGCCGGATGGTGATGGAGATGTCAGTCATCGATTCTGCCGCCCGGCAGGCGCTTAGCATCTGAACAGCGCGCGGTCTATTGCCCAGCCTGGCGGAGCGGGGCCTCCCGCTCCTCCCGTTAGGTGGAAAGGCTTCCCGCACGGCCGGGACAGGTGAAAATGCGCTCGCCAAACGTTAGATAAATCCCGAACAATGGGGTGTCTCATGGGACTTCTGGTCGATGGCGTCTGGCAGGACCGGCCGCTGCTGGAAAGCCGCGACGGCCGCTTCGTGCGGCCGACTACCCGCTTCCGCAATTGGGTGACTCCGGACGGCGGTCCCGGCGCCTCCGGTGACGGCGGCTTTGCGGCGGAATCAGGTCGCTATCATCTCTATGTCGCGTTGTCGTGTCCCTGGGCGCACCGCACCGTGATCTTCCGCAAGCTCAAGCAGCTGGAAGATGTGATCTCGATGTCGGTGGTGTCGCCGATGATGCTGGAGCACGGCTGGACGTTCAACGAGAGCGAAGGCTCGACCGGCGATGCCGTCCACGGCAAGCGCACCCTGGCGGAAGTCTATGTGCTCGCCGATCCGCGTTTCAGTGGGCGGGTGACCGTGCCGGCGCTGTGGGACAAGCAACGCCGCACCATCGTCAACAACGAATCCGCCGAGATCATCCGCATGTTCAATTCGGCGTTCGATGGCTTCACGGCGGCGAAGACCGACTACTATCCCGAACCGTTGCGCGCCGAGATCGACCGCATCAATGCGCTCATTTACGAGACCGTCAACAACGGCGTCTATCGCTCAGGCTTCGCCACCGCGCAGGACGCCTATGAAGAAGCATTCCTGGCTCTGTTCGACACCCTCGACCGGCTCGAACAGCGCCTGTCAGGACAACGCTATCTCGTGGGCAATGTGCTGACCGAGGCCGACTGGCGGCTGTTCACCACGCTTATCCGTTTCGACGCGGTCTATTACAGCCACTTCAAATGCAATCTGCGCCGCATCGGCGACTATCCCAATCTGTCGAACTGCCTGCGCGATCTCTATCAGGTGCCGGGCGTGGCCGAGACCGTCAACATGGACAACATCAAGCGGCACTATTACGGCAGCATGCGCCAGATCAATCCGAGCGGCATCGTGCCGCTCGGCCCGCAGCTCGATTTCACCTCGCCGCACGACCGCGCGCGGTTTCCCTAGTCGTACTGCGTCACAAACCATGCGGAGACCCAGCTTATGCGCGAGATTCCAGAAAAATCGACCATTGCCCTATCTCTCGAAAGCCGCGTCATTCCTAGCTTTCAGCAACTTGTGACGCAGTACGACTAGAGCATGATCCCGAAAAATGGGAACCGGTTTTCGGAAAAGATCATGCTCAAACAAAAAGCTAGATCATGATCCGATTCAATTAAATCGGATCATGGTCTAGTCGTCATTCCGGGCGCGCGCGTAGTGCGCGAACCCGGAATCCTAACCACTGACGGAGCAGAATCGCAAAGGCGCGGATTATGGATTCCGGCTCTCGCTCACTTCGTTCGCTCGGCCGGAATGACAGTCTAGGTTCTCGTCACCACCGCTCGCTCACCGGCGCGCCGGCCAAAACCTCGGCGATGCGGGCGCGGGCGCCGGCACCGGTGTCGTTGGGCAGCTCTTGCAGCGGGAAGAAGCCGTGCGCGACGATCTCGCGGTTGGGCACCGGCTCGCCGAGCTGGCGGAAGTCGCGCAGCACGAACACCGCCACATGGTCGCGCCGCGACGCACGGTCGTTGAAGAACATGCCGTGCAGCCTGGGCGGCGCGGTGGGCTCGATATTGCCCTCCTCGCGCAACTCCCGGATCAAGGCATCGACCAACGTTTCGCCGGGCTCGACGCCGCCGCCCGGCAGATGCCAGCCGCTGACATAGCTGTGCTTGACCAGGAAGATGCGGCCGTCGCGCCCGACCACCAAAGCGCGCACGCCGAGCGTCATGCCGCGCGCGAACTGCCAATAGACGTGCAATACGCGGCGAATCGCCGGCTCGCATGCGCGCCGCAGGGGGTCGAGGATCAGGGGCATGCCAACACCGTCAGTCGCCGGACCAGCAGAACCCACCAAAAATATGGACTTGTCAAAAGGCCGCTCTTCTTATTTGGAATCATTCTAATTATATGGGGAACGCCGATTTCCTTCCCATGAGGCCCCTGTGAAACGCTTTTCCGATCTCACCGAGCAGGAAGTGCTGGCGCTTGCGATCTCCAGCGAGGAAGAGGACAGCCGTATCTATCGCGGCTTCGCCGAGGGCCTGCGCCAGCAATTTCCCGCCTCCGCCAAGGTGTTCGACGAAATGGCGGACGAGGAGGTACGCCACCGCAGCATGCTGTTCGATCTCTACCGCTCGAAATTCGGCGAATACCTCCCGCTGGTGCGCCGCCAGGACGTGAAGGGCTTCGTGCAGCACAAGCCGATCTGGCTGATGGGCCCGCTCAACCTCGATGAGGTGCGTAAAGCCGCCCAGACCATGGAATACGAGGCCGCGCGGTTCTATCGCAAGGCCGCGCAATCCACGCGCGACGCCTCGATCCGCCAGCTTTTGGACGAGCTCGCCGAAATCGAGGACGAGCACGAGAGCCTGGCGCAGAAGCTCGGCGAGCAGATCCTCACTAAGAGCGCGCGCGCCAAGGAAGACGAAACCGCACGGCGCGTTTTCCTGCTGCAATACGTGCAGCCCGGCCTGGCCGGGCTGATGGATGGCTCGGTCTCGACGCTGGCGCCCCTGTTCGCCGCCGCCTTCGCCACCCACAGCACCTGGGAGACTTTCCTGGTCGGCATGGCCGCCTCGGTCGGCGCCGGCATTTCCATGGGCTTTGCCGAAGCCGCCTCCGACGACGGCTCGCTCACCGGACGCGGCAGCCCATGGCTGCGCGGCACGATTTGCGGAATGATGACAACCATCGGCGGGGTGGGCCACACCCTGCCCTATCTCATTCCCGATTTCTGGTTTGCCACCATGCTGGCGGCGATCGTGGTGGCGGTCGAGCTGGTGGCGATTTCCTATATCCGCTATCGCTACATGGACACGCCGTTCCTGTCGGCGGCGTTCCAGATCGTGCTCGGCGGCACGCTGGTGTTCCTTGCCGGCATCCTCATCGGCAGCGCCTGATGTCGACATTCATGCTGGCGCATCTGTCCGATCCGCATCTCGGACCGTTGCCCAGGCCGCAGATCGGAGAGCTCGCCAACAAGCGTGCACTGGGCCTGATCAACTGGCGGCGCAACCGCCGCGCGCTGCATCGCGCCGACGTGCTGGAGCGCGTGGTCGCCGATCTCAAGGCGCAAAACCCCGACCATATCGCGGTGACCGGCGACCTGGTCAACATCTCGCTTGCCGGCGAATACGCGCCGGCGCGCGCCTGGCTCGAAGCGCTCGGCCCGGCGACCGACGTGACGCTGGTGCCAGGCAATCACGACGCCTATGTGCGCCGCGCCGCTCAGCATCCGCAGCTGCATTGGGGCGACTATATGCGCGGCGATGATGCGGCCGCGCCGGATGCCGTCGACGGTTCGGCGTTTCCTTTCATGCGCCGGCGCGGGCCGCTGGCGCTGATCGGACTGTCGAGCGCGGTGCCGACCGGCCCGTTGATGGCGACCGGAAAACTTGGAATCTCCCAATTGCAGCGGCTCGCGACCGTGCTCGACCGCGCTCAAGGCGACGGCTTGTTTCGCGTGGTGCTGATCCATCATCCGCCGGTCAGCAAACGCTCGCACCATCTCAAGCGGCTGGTCGATGCGCCGCAGTTTCGCGACATCCTGGCGCGGCATGGCGCGGAGCTGGTGATCCACGGGCATAATCACCAGCATTGCACGGTCGAGCTTGCCGGACCGCGCGGCGTCATTCCGGCGATCGGCGTGCCGTCGGCCTCGGAAGCGCCACCCGGCGAACATGCCGGCTATAATCTCTATCGGATCGAGGGCGCCCCCGGCGCTTGGCGCTATAAGGTGATGTCGCGCAGCCTCTCGGACGATGGCCAGGATATCGTGGAGCTGAAACGCAGCGCGTAGGCTACTGCTTAGGTGGCCTCATGGTTCGAGACGCGCAGCCCATAGCGCGTCGCAGACGGGCGTAAACGCGCTTATAGCGCGTCCTCAAGGGCGTTTACGCCCGTCTGCGACGGGCTATGGAAACGCGTGAACGCGCTTATGGCTGCGCTCCTCACCATGAGGGGATAGATTCATCCTCATCCTGAGGAGCCCGCCGAAGCCCATAGCGCGTCGAAGACGCGCGTGAACGCGCTTATGGCGCAGGCGGGCGTCTCGAAGGATGAGGCCCACGTAGCGGCCTCATGGTTCGAGACGCATCGCTGTGCGATGCTCCTCACCATGAGGATTGAGTGTCGAAGGGATTATGAGCCCGGGAAAATCAGCGCCGCGGCAATCAGCGTCGCGAAGCCGGCGAGCAGCCCGAACAGGAACGCCTTGAAGGCGCGGCGGCGCCGGCGGCGGCGTTCGAATTGCGCCTCGCGCTTGAGATCGGTGATCACCGGACCGCTGTCGGCCAGGGCGCGCTCGCGCTCGATCAGCCGCTGCGCGATGTATTTGGTCGCCGCCTCGACCATTTCCGGAATGTTGACGGTCTCGGCCAGGACCTTGCGGCCGTAGCGGGTATCTTGCACGAAACGGTAGACGCGCTTGTCGCGGCCCATATGGATGTGGGCGATGGCGTCGATCCATAGCCGCGGGTTCTCGCCACGGCTGATGCCGCGATCGAACAGCTCGACCTCGCCCGGCACTTCCTCGAACAGCGAATCAAGCGCGTCGTTGAGCAGTTCCAGCCGGGCGACCTCGGCGTCGTGCAGATCGACCACGACGCCGGTGCGCTCGGCCGAATCGACCCGCGCCTTGCGCAGCGCGTCCTTGAGGCGATGCGGCTGCGCGTCTTGCGGCGCGGCCTCGTCGGCAGGCTGGCGTTTGCGTCCCCACATGGCGTCAACCTAGCAACCGCTGAGGCCAGCGCAAGCCGTTGCAGGCACGCTCTTGCCGTCGCCGCGGGAAAACGACCCGCCGCTGTGGCATACAGGCGACAGGCGGGCCTCACCGTGAGGGTCGAATCAGGCGCCCAAATCGGCTAGGATCGGCCGATCCTTGGGTTCCTGCGCGAGGCCGGCGATGCTGTTCGTGATCCATGCCACCGACAACAAAGGCGGAATGCAGACGCGAGCCAAGTTCTATCGTGCGCACCGCACCCATCTCGATCAAGCCGTCCCTGAAGGCGTGCACATCCTGACCGCCGGGCCGCTGGTCGCCGACGACGGCGAGACCCCGATCGGCAGCCTGTTCATTGTCGAGGCCAAGGACCGTGCGGCGGTCGAAGGGTTCTGCCGCATCGATCCGTACAAGGTCAACGGCGTGTGGGAGACGGTGGAGATCCATGCCTTCGTCAGCCGGCGCGGCTGGGCCGCGCCGGACTCGCATGGGGTGTGACGGGCAGCTGATGCGCTGGAGCATGATCCCGAAAAGTGGGAACCGGTTTTCGGAAAAGATCATCTCAAACAAAAAGCTAGATCATGATCCGATTCAATTAAATCGGATCATGATCTAGTGCGCGCTCTTGTCCTCGCGCCAGATGCCGAGCGCTTCCTGCGCCGGCCGGTCGGAGATCGAGAACAGCACCGATTCGTCCGTGGCCTCGTGGTGGTAGCGCTTCCACGGCGGGATCACGAACACGTCGCGCGGACCCCATTCCAAGACCTTGTCGTCGACCTTGGTTGAGCCGCGGCCCTCGACGCAGACAAAGATGGTGCCGTCGGTCGAGCGGTAACTCTCGCCCTTGAAGCCCTTGGGCAACAGCGCAAGGTTGGCGCCCATGGTCGGCAGCACCGGCCCGCCGGTGAGCGGATTGGCGTAGCGCACGCGCGCACCGTGCCGGCTGTCGATGTCGCCGGCCTTCTTCAGGCGCTCCAGGATCGGGCGCATGCGGGCATAAGTGTAGTTGATCACCGGCGTGCGCTTGGTATCGAGCTGCGCGCCGTCGGGCAGTACGCCGGAACCGTAGAACTCCAGCGAGTCGCCGTCCTGGCGCGAGGTATTCTGCATGGCCTGGTCGAAATGCTCGGCGAACGACGTCTCAAAATGGTTGACGGTCGGCATGTCGAGCACGTCGAGCCACAGCATCGGCTTGTCGGTGTTGTTGCCGTGGTCATGCGGCGCCCAATTGGCGGTGATCAAAAAGTCGCCGGGCGACATCATCGCCTTTTCGCCTTCCACCGCGGTATAGGCGCCTTCGCCGTCGAGCACGAAGCGGATGGCCGAGGAGACGTGGCGGTGCGCCGGCGCGACCTCGCCCGGCAGGATCAGCTGGATGCCGGCGAACAGCGAATTGGTGATGCGGGATTGCCCGCGTAGCGAGGGGTTCTCCAGCACCAGCACCCGGCGCTCGGCCTCCTCGGCGGTGATCACGTCGCCGGCTTCCATCACCAGCTTCTTGGCATTGTCGTATTTCCAGATCGCAGGCGACGCCTTGCTCACCGGCTCCTTGGTGACGAGATGCTTCAGCACCTCCCACAAGGGCACCATGTTGTCTTTGCCGATGCGGTCGTAATAGGCCTGCCGCGCCGGGTTGAGATTGTGCTTGGGGCTCGGCTGGGCGGCGTCCGCCGCCGGGGTCGCAGTGGCGCTCGTCATGGCGCTCTCCCTTGGTCCTAGGGGCCCGGTCTGTTAGAGCGAGCCGAAACCGTGAGATAGTATATAATGAAACTATCAGGCTTTTGAAGACGTTCCGCAGCCCGTGCAGGGCTGATATCGGCTTCGCCCTGCGGCCGCCGGCTGCACCGGAATCAGGCCTTTCCCACCCGCTCGATGAATTTGGCAAAGGCCGCCAGCTGGGTCTTGATGAAGCCCCGGGTAGTCTCGTCTTTCAGCGCGCCGGTGTTTTCGTCGAGTTTGGTGGCTGCATTGCCGATGAAGATTTCCGGCTTGCCGAGAAAGAGGGCGTCGAGGCCGCCCAGGGACTTCCGCAGGTCATATTGCATGCGCGCGCCACCGACCGGTCCGGCCGACGCGGACTGGATGGCGATCGGCTTGCCTGCGAACGGCTGCTCCTTGACGCGGGACAGCCAGTCGATGGCGTTTTTCAAGCCGCCTGGAATGGAGAAATTGTATTCCGGGCTGACAATGATCACGCCATCGGCGGCGCGGATGGCGTCCGCCAGCGCGGTGACTGAATCCGGAATGCCGCTGGAATTCTGCAGGTCGAAATTATAGATCGGAAAATCCGCGAAGGACGGCGCGGGCGTCAGCACCATGCCTTCGGGTGCGAGCTCGGGCAGCAACCGCTGCACCATCCCATTGAACGAGCCTTTGCGCAGCGAACCGCAGATGGTGAGCACGTTGAGCGTTTTTGCCATATGACTCGTAACGTCCGTTGATTGCTTAAAATAGCCGGCCAGAAGGAAACGTCCTTCCGGCCGTGCGTTTATCGATAGCGATCAGACTTTTTCGTCTTCGATCGGGTTTCGCAGCACGCCGATACCCTCGATCTCGATCTCGCAGACGTCGCCGTGACGCATCCACACCGGTGGCTTGCGCGCGAAGCCGACGCCCGACGGCGTGCCGGTGACGATGATGTCGCCGGGCTCCAAGGTCATGCCCTGGGTGATGTCCGCCAGCGTCTCGGCCACCGGGAACATCATGTTGTCGGTGTTGTCGGACTGCATGACCTTGCCGTTCAGCCGGCTCTCGATTTTCAGGCCCTTGCCGCCGGGCGGCACTTCGTCGGCGGTGACCGTCCACGGCCCGAAGCCGCCGGTGCGGTCGAAATTCTTGCCCATGTCCCATTGCGTGGTGCGGCGCTGGAATTCGCGCACCGAACCGTCGTTGAAACAGGAATAACCGGCGATGCAGTCATAGGCATTGGCGACGGTGAGGTGCTTCACCCGCTTGCCGATGATGATCACCATCTCGGCCTCATAGTCGAGCGTGTCGGTCATCGGCGGCCGCAACATTGCCTGTTCGTGAGCGACCAGCGAAGTATGGCAGCGCATGAAGATGGTCGGGAATTTCGGGATATTGTCGCGACTGAAGCCTTCCTTGACGTGCTCGAGATAGTTCAGCCCGAGGCAGACGACTTTGCCGGGACGCACCACCGGCAGGGCGAATTTCAGCCCCTGCAGCGGACGGCGGGCATTGGCCGGAGCCCGCTTGGCGAGCTCCTTGAGCGGCGTCAGATCGCCGTTGCCGCGGCGCAGCCACTCGCCGAGGTCGTTCGGCGCCGCCTTGTCGGCCGTCTGCAAGTCGATCACCTGGTCGCCCTCGACCACGCCAAGGCGCAATCCTTCATTCGATTCGAAACCCACGATTTTCATGACAAATCAAACTCCCGGTCCACTGAGGGGGCGGACTATATCGAAGCCGCCGAAACATAGTCCATATGGCATAGGCCGCCGACGGCATGGCTGCTAGCCGGGCGGTGATGCCTTTGCAAGAGCATGATCCCGAAAAGTGGGCACCGGTTTTCGGAAAAGATCATGCTCAAACAAAAAACTAGAGCATGAGCCGATGCCATGAGTCGGCGCCTAGGACTTGTTGAACACCAAGGCCTGCACGGAAAAATACCGCTTGGCGTCGGACCAGCTTGCGACCGGCGTCCAACCCGAGCCGCGCGCCAGCGCGCCAAAGGATTCCTCGGTGAACTTGTAGCTGTTCTCGGTATGGATTGTCTCGCCGGCGCGGAAGTCGATCACACGCCCTGCCACCCTCACCTTCTGGCGCTTGCAACTGGCCAGATGCATTTCGACCCGGTGGCGCTCGACATTGAAGAATGCCTGGTGGCTGAAAGCCGCGAGGTCGAAATTGCCGCCCAGTTCGCGATTGATGCGCGCCAGCAGATTGAGATTGAATTTCGCCGTCACGCCCGCGGCGTCTTCATAGGCCGCATTGAGAATGCGGGCGTCCTTCACCAGATCGACCCCGACGATCAGGTAGGCACCCTCACCCAGTATCCGCCCGACGTGGCGCAGGAACGCCGATACTTCGTGCGGCTCGAAATTCCCGATGGTCGAACCCGGGAAAAATCCTACCCGCGGCATCGCGGCGACGGCGGCTGGCAGCTCGAACGGCCGGGTGAAGTCGGCGTCCACCGGCGCGACAGTCAGTTGCGGATGATCGCGCCGCAATTGCGCGGCTTCCTGCGCCAGCATTTCCGATGAGATATCGACCGGCGTATAGGCCGCGATCGCGGGCGCCGCCGCGAGCAATATCCGCGCCTTCTTGCTCGATCCGCTGCCGAACTCGATCAGCACGGATTTGGGTGGAAACAGCTGTGCCATGTCGGCGGCATGTTTGCGCAAGATCGCGAGCTCGCAACGGGTCGGATAATATTCCGGCAGCTCGGTGATACGCTCGAACAGTTCCGACCCCGCCTGATCGTAGAAATATTTCGGCGGCACGTGCTTGGGACGCGCGGTCAGCCCGGCGATGACGTCGCGCGCGAACGGCGACTGCGTCGCAGCCGGATCGTCCCGCCGAATGGTGCGCGCCTGGACGGCCATGAACAAACTCCGTGGGACTCGTTAATCGACGCGGTCAGCCGGAATAGTCGGCCAGCCGCAGCCCGCTGAACTGCCAGCGCGCCTGCGGGTAGAAGAAATTCCGGTAGCTCAGGCGCGCATGGCCGTCCGGGGTAGCGTGCGAACTGCCGCGCAGCACCATCTGATTGACCATGAACTTGCCGTTGTATTCTCCGAGTGCGCCGGACGCCGGACGGTAGCCTGGATACGGCGAATAGGCGCTCCGCGTCCACTGCCACACCAGACCGAAGGTGTCCGCGATGAGGCCTGCGCGCGCGGCCACTTCCCATTCCGCTTCGGTCGGCAGGTGCTTGCCGGCCCAGTGCGCGAAGGCATCGGCCTCGTAATAGCTCACATGCATCACCGGCGCCTGCGGATCGACCGGCCGCACGCCGCCGAGCGTGAAGGCACACCAGGCGCCGTCATGCTTGCGCCAATAGCCCGGCGCACTCCAGCCTTCCGCCTCGACCGTCGCCCAGCCGTCGGACAGCCACAACGAGGGCGTGGCGTAACCGCCGTCGGCCATGAATTCGAGCCATTGCGCGTTGGTGATGAGACCCTGCGCGATCCGCGCCGCCTGCACAAAGACTTGATGCGCGGGCCGCTCATTGTCGAAATGAAAGCCGTCGCTTTCAAAACCGATGCGTTGCACGCCGGCCGGCAGCTCGGCGGTGCCGCGCGCCGGCGACGGCGAGGGCTGCTGCCAACGCTGGTCATAGATCGGATCGCTCGGATTTTGCGCGAAAGCGTGCAGGATGTCGGTGAGGATCAACTCCTGGTGCTGCTGCTCATGATGCAGCCCGATCTCCACGATGCGCAATACATCCGCGAGCTTTGCTTCAGCAACGCTGCCGAGCAGCCGCTCGACCGCGGCATCGACATGCGCGCGATAGTCGGACACTTCGCGGCTGTCCGGCCGGGTGACGAGGCCGCGATTCGGCCGTGCATGGCGCGGGCCGGCCGCGACATAATAGGAATTGAACAGATAGGCGAACCGGCCGTCGAACACCTGATAGCCGGCAAGTTGCGGCAGCAGCAGAAAATGCTCGAAGAACCAGCTGGTATGCGCGCGATGCCACTTGGTCGGGCTGGTGTCGGGCATCGATTGCACCACATGGTCCTCGGGGCCGACGAGGGCGGCGCGGCGCTCGGACTCCCCGCGCACCGCGCGAAAGGCTTCGAGCCACCTGGTTCGGAGGTCGCCGGATGCAGCGGCAAACGCAGTCGTCGGCATTTTAGTGATCGCGCCTCGGCTACGGGCGGGAAATCGAAGGACAGTGGACATCGTCACGCGGCAGACACCCTGTTGCGGCGTTCAGCCGATACCGCTCTTTCAGGCAGATAAAACGGTCGTTCGGCGTGATTGTTCCTCACAACGGGGACCTATGCCGCGCCCGCCGCGGCATAGGTCCAGCCAGACGCCCTTTACGGGCCATCACTTGACCGCGTTGGCGCCCGCGGTGGCAGCCACACCGTCCTGCTGGCCGGTGCCGCCGGCGACTCCGATGGCGCCGACGATCCGTCCGTTCACGATGATCGGGATGCCACCCTCGGACGCCACCGGCCGTTCTGGAAACGTGGTGAAGGCGAGATTGCC
>JBKKAF010000142.1:0-9585 GCA_046714775.1 Xanthobacteraceae bacterium
CCGAGCACAACTCCCGCCGGATGGCGCATGGTCATCGCCATAGTGCGGGGGCGGTCGGTTGGGATCACCTCGCGGGTGACCTGTGTGGTCATCGCCGCCGCCTCGGGCAGCATGGCGGCGCCGAGGCGGACGTTGAATTCGCACCAGGGCGGGCTCGCGCCGACCTCTGCGATCATCGCTTCCGCGAAATCCTCGCCACGCGACTGCACGATGTCAGCGGCAGCCAAAAGCAGCACACGCCGTTCGCTTGGTCCGGTCGTCGACCAGGAGGCAAAGGCGCGTGAGGCGCTTTCGGCGGCCGCAATGGCGTCGGCAATGGTCGCGGCAGCGGCTTGCGTCGCCACCTCGCCGGTCAGGGGATCGATCCGTTCAAAGGTGCGGCCGTCCGCGGCCGCGGATTCGCGGTCGCCAATCATCAGACTGACACGCAACATGACTGGTTCCCCTGGATGCCCCCTATCCTGCTACAAACCAGACCGCATGTCGCGACAATCGGCACGCCATGCAGCGAATGAGTTAACGATCGCGGGTCGGCGGCGGATTAGGCGGCGCGTTGCTCGGGGGTCGCGGTGGTTTCCGCGTTGTCGCGGGCCAGCATCTGCTCTGCCGGCCCTGGGGCGATCCTCGCCCAAGTCTCGGTCACGTCCATGACGTCGCGCATCACCAGCACAAACTCGTCTTCGCTGTAATAATGCTGCCAGCGGCCGCTCCGGTAGAGCTCGACGAAATAGTCGCGCCGCCGCTCCGCAAGATCGCGCCATTTCCGGGCGATGTTGTCGAACTGGCGAAAGGAGTGCCGTTCGGACATGAAAGAGCCGTTGCAGGCCGTAGAATCTCGTGTTTGATCGTCCAGGTCGCGCAGTTACGAAGCAACGACAGAGTGTGTTCGCATGCGAGTTGTGCACACATTCCACATCATCATACCGACATTGGGAATCGCGACGCTGAGTGCGCCGCGCCGCCGCACAAAGAAAACCCGCCCGGCGGGGGACCGGGCGGGTCGTTATGATCGGCGCGGGGGCATCGGGGGGCGTCAAGCGCCGATCGAAAACCTGAGCGGTAAAGCCGCGCCTTCATGGGTCGCATCAGACCGGCGGAAGGTTCAAGCTGCTGAAAGAATCTGACGGTCGCGTCCCGCATCACCGGGTGCCGGCTGCCGGGACGACTTGAGCCGGAATCACTTGGGCGGCGTCGCAGCAGCTGGCGGCTCGATCGCCAGAACCGCCTGATAGGCATCAACCAGGCCGGCGCCGAACTGGCTATCCGTCCCCTTTGGCCCGAGGTCGCGAGCGGTAGCGGTCAGGATGCGGCGCACGGCATCGGGATCGAGATCCGGCCGGCGTTCGAGCAGCAAAGCCACCGCCCCGCTGACCTCGGCCGCCGCGAACGAGGTGCCCGACGTCACCTGATAGGTCCCGTCCGTCGCCGGCAGCAGCAGATCGACGCCCGGCGCGGCAACCGTGATGTGGCGGCCGCGATTGGCATTCGCGAACAGCTTGTCGTCGGCATCGGTGGCGGTGACCGCGATCACGTTGGGGTCGGCGGCGGGATAGAGCGGAGCGGATCTCGGTCCGGCATTGCCGGCGGCCGCGATCAGCACGATTCCTTTGCCGCGCGCGGCAGCGAGACTGCGCGCGATCACCGGATCCTTCGGGCCGGCAAAGCTCATATTGATGATGCGCGCGCCGTTGGAGGCGGCCCAATCGAGTCCCTTGAGAATATTGAACGTGGTCCCCTCATTGGTGCCGAATGCGCGCACCGCCAGGATCTGCGCCGCCGGCGCCGCGCCCATCAGCTTGGCGCGCGCCGCCATGGCGCCGGCTATTCCGGTGCCATGCGAATGCGCTGTGTCGTCGGTCTCGAGCGCATTGAAGCGGCCGGCGATCACCCCCGCCAATTCAGGATGGCCGGCATCGATGCCGGAATCGATCACTGCGATCAGGATGCGCTCGCCCTTGGCCAGCGTATGGGCCTGCGGAAGGCGAAGTTTTGCGGCGGCATATTGATCGGCGCCGGCGCCGGCGCCGGCGGCCTGTTGCGCCTCCTGCTGCAGCACGGCCCAGTAGTTCGGCTGCGTTGCCAGCACGACCTGCTCGGTCTCGACGCCGCGAATGACCGTTGGCACTGAGCGCCGGTCGGTAATGCGAAGCCGGAGGAGCGTGGTGCCGGAAAGCCGGGAGGCCAGCGACTCCAGCCGTGTCAGCCGATGGCGGCGAGCCAAGGCGTCCGCCGCCTGCACCGACAACAGCGAACCGACTTCGATCACGATCTCGTCGGGTACGTAACGCCGTTCATTGGCCGGCGGCACGCCGCTGCCGCTGCGGCGCGTGGGTTGCGCCTGCCGGATGGTGGGTGGCGCACCGCCGCCACCGCCGAACGACGGCGGCTGGGCTGTTCCGATCCCCGGCCCAACCGGACCGACGGGCACGCCGACGACGATGCCCGGTCCGACCGGAAAGCGCGGCCCGCGCGGGGGACGGTTACCGTCCTTGCCGGGGTTGCGTCCGCCATCGGTCGTCTGGCTGCCTTTCGGCTTGCCCGGCTTTTTCGGTCTGGTCGGTTTAGTGGGTTCGTTGGGACCGCTGATTGCGATGCCTTTGAAGCGCATCCCAGGAATAAACGGTTGGCGAGTGGCGTTGCTCCCGGCGGCCGGAAGGGTCGCGCGATATGACGAGTTACGATTGCTCTGCGCATTCGCCTCGTTTAGCGCCGCCGACAGGAGCGGCGCAACCGCGAGCCCCATCACCGGCAGCAGGATTTTTATCGAAGGTCGCAGGCCAAAGCACATGATGTCGGCTCCGAAGCCCGTGACTACTGCACCACCGCGATGAACTCCACGATCTTCGATTGGTCCTGCATCCGCTTGATGATCTTGGCGATCTCTTCCTTGGGCATTCCGGTGACCGCCAGGCGGATGTTGTAAAGACCGCGCTTCGGACCATCCACGACGCTGGCCTTGTTGGCCTCGAGGAACGCGCTGATCTCCGCCGAAGTCGCTTGCGGGGCAAAGCGGACCATGGCGAGCGAGCCGTCGGTTATGCCGTGGGACGCCAGTTGCGGACCTGGCGCGCCGAACTGGTTGACCATGACGGTGCCGATCACCGCCGCCTGAATGAGCAACACGACCGCGGCCGCAGTCGCCGAATAGGCCAGCGTGCGCGGGGTAAAGCCCGCCAGGAATTCCGCGATCCGGCCGCCCAGATTGAAGGACGCCCGGCGGCGCGGGGCTTTTTCGGCCTCGATCGCGGCGAACAGTTTCTGCATCGCGCGCGCCGACGGCGCGCCCAGGGTCTCGTTGAGCAGGATGGTCTCGCCCAGTTCCTCGCGGACCAGGTCGTAGCGCTGTGCCAGCTCGCGATCGCCGGCCAGCGCCGCTTCGACGCGCTCGGCGTCACGGCGGTTGAGCGTTCCGGCCGCATGCCACGGCAAGAGGGCCTCGATGTTGTCCTCGATGTCTTGGCGCTCGCGCGCTTCGTTGTTCATCGTGTTCATGGCCAACCTCTTTCTATGCCTTCTGCCTTGAGCAATTCGCCTAATTTCTTCCGCCCGTAGAACATGCGCGTCTTCACCGTATTTTCGGGGATCCCCACGATCTCGGCGACCTCCTCGATCGATTTCTCGTGGTAGTAGACGAGATCGATGATCTCCCGATGTTCCGCCGAAAGTCCCGTCAGGCACTTCCGGATGAGCGCGCTCTTGTCCTTCTTCTCCAGGGCAACCTCGGGATCGTCCGATGGATCCTCGATCGCAGCTGCCGTTTCCTCATCCAACTCTTGCTCCGGGCGGCGCCGCAGCGCCGACAGAGCCTTGAACCGCGCGATCGACAACAACCAGGTCGATACAGCGGAGCGCCCTTCGAACCGATCAGCCTGACGCCACACGTCCAGAAACACGTCGCTGATCAGGTCCTCGGCCGTCGTTTCGTTCCGCACCAGACGCAACACGAACCGGTAGACCCGTACATGGTGCCGTGCGAACAGCACCTGCATGGCGAGCCTGTCACCGGTTGCGATACGTCCGATCAGCACTTCGTCTGACGTGGCTTGCATCGCGCCCTGATGGTCGGCTCGAAAGTTAGTCGTTTGGAGAGGCGGCCGGGTTCAATCGCCAGGGAAAGACCATAAGACGCCTACCGAACCGATGACCAGCCCGAAAAATATGCAATAAAATCATCGGCTTATAACGGCGGTGGCTAGCCACCCTACGCTCGCCTAGGTGCCGACTCGAAGCGGGGCGTGCAGCTTCCGCAGTGCGGCCACGACCGACAGCGCTGTGATGCGGCCGGTGCGGGGGTTTTCCGAAGGGACATTCTCGATGGTCAAAGTGAACCGGGCGGAATCGGCATCCACCGCAATGGTATGGCAATTGCGCTCGACCGCGGGGTCGGCCCAGATCTCCACAGTGGTGCGATCCGGGCCGATGCCCGCCAGCGAGAGCGCCGCAGCCACATTGACGTTGGCGGGGAAACCCGCCGCCGCTTCGCGCGCGGTGCCGCTGAATACCCGCTTGGCCTTGCTCAAACCGTCGAGCGAAATCTTGTGGGCCAGGAGATAGGGCGCCCCGGCCAAGCCTCGCGGCGGCTTGCGCGTGGTCATATGCACGGAATGAATGCGCCCCTCCGCCGCGGCGGATACCGCATCAAGCCCCAACAAGGCGCCGGTAGGCACCACGATCTGGCCGCCATGCGCCTTGGCGAGCGCGATCAGTTCCGGCTGTTCCAGCAAGGCGCCGGCGCTCAGCACCATCACGCTCTTGCCGGCTTCCAGCATCGGCCGGCACACGCGTTCGAGCACCGCCGCCGGTGCACATTCGATCGCGAGATCCGCATAAGCGGGAAATTCCTCGGGCTCGACCAAAGGACAAAGGATGCCTTCAGCGGCGAGCCAGTCCTGCGCCTTGGCCCGGTCGCGCGCGGCGGCGCAGGCCAGCGTGAGACCCGGTAGCCCATCATTGAGCCGGCGGGCCAGCACCCGGCCGATTGCGCCGAGGCCGGCAATGGCGACGCGAGTGGCAACGCGAGTCACGGCGAAAGATGCTCCCCAGGCGTAATTCCGTTGCGCATCGCAGCTGGCCAAACACGGCCCTGTGTCCGAACGCCATCTTGACCGGCAACCCGGGGAGCGCAAGGCTGGTGCAAGATCAGGGAGGACCATGATGTCCAGAAAGTTGTTGAGCATCGTCTTCGGCGCATCGCTTGCAATGATCGGCACGGCACTGGCGCAGAATTATCCGAACCGGCCGCTCACCATGATCGTTCCGTTCGCGGCGGGCGGACCACAGGATACGATCAGCCGCATCATCGGACAGCGCCTGGGCGAAATTCTGAAGCAACAGATCATCATCGAAAATATCGGCGGCGCCGGCGGCGGAACCGGCTCCAAGCGCGTGGCGGACGCCACGCCCGACGGCTACACGTTCGGCATCGGCAGCGTCGGCACCCATGCGCAGAGTCAGACCCTCTATAAGAAGCCGCTATACAATTCCGCCACCGATTTCACACCGGTGGCCTTGATTGCGGAAACACCGATTGCACTGACGGTGCGTAAGGATCTCCCAGTCAACAATTTCAAGGAATTCGTCGAATACGCCCAGGCAAACCACGGCAAGATGCAGTTCGGTTCGGCCGGCACCGGCTCCGCCACCCATCTGGGCTGCGTGGTGCTCAACTCCGTGCTCAAGATCAATCCCACGCACGTGCCCTATCGCGGCACCGGCCCCGCCATGCAGGACCTGCATGGCGGCCGCATCGATTATCTGTGCGAGATCATCAACACCGCCAAGCCGCATATTGAAGCCGGCTCCATCAAGGGCCTGGCGATCATGACCAAGGAACGGTCGCCGGTGCTGCCGAACCTGCAGACCGCGCTCGAACAGGGCACGACCAACTTGGAAGCCTATACCTGGACTGCGGCCTTCTTCCCCAAAGGGGTGCCGGACGAGATCGTGAAGCGGCTCAATGCGGCAATCGTTGAAACGCTGGACACGCCGTCGGTGCGGGACAAGTTGCTCGGCAGCGGTGCGCAGATCGTGTCGAAGGATCGCATGACGCCGCAATATCTCGGCCAGTTCGTCAAGGACGAGATCGTGAAATGGGCGGCGCCGATCAAGGCGAGCGGAGCGACCGCGGACTGACGGTCCGCCAACGCGCGTAAAGACCCAAATCTTTCGTCATTCCGGCACGCGCCACTGTCCGGAATGACGTTTCACACGCGCTCATTCCAGCTCGATCTGACCATCGATATCGAGGACGAAGGAAAGCGCGCCGATCGACACGGTGGCCTTGGCGGGCAGTTTTTCATTGCCCTTGAGGCGGCCCGTCGCCACTGCCTCGCGCACCACTTTTTCGATCTCGCGTTGCGCGGTGACGCCCAGGATCTTGAGGAATTTGCGGATGCTGGTGTTGAAGAGATCCTCGTTCATGATCGACCTCGCTAGTGTCCCGAATCCGAAGTTCGCCCATCCCCGCTGCGAGCACTGTTGCGAACTTCGGATTCAAAGAGACACTAGCAATCATAGCTTGCTAGTGTGGCTTTGGTTCAGAAGTTCCCTCCCGACCCGGCCGCAAGGAATGGGGAACTTCTGAACCGCCACACTAGGGCCTGACACCGCCGGCCGCTTTCCGGCCCCGGTTCGCCCAACAATTCCCCAATTCAGCCAAGCTCAGGCCATGACCGCAAGTACCCAATGCGCCTCCGCAAGCATGGGGAGGATGCCATGGCGACGATTCGTATTCTGCTGACCACGGCAATGAGCGTTGCGATACTCTCCGGGCTGGCCTTGGCGGCCCCGGTGCAAGCGTGCGACAGCAGATCCGACCCGGACTGCGCGCCGGCAAAGTCGGCCGCGACCAAATCGCCGCAGCGGATCGCGCCACCGCAGCAGCAGACGCGCCCGGTGCGGAAGGCCCGCAAGTCGCAGCGTGCCGCACAGCGGTCCGGCACCAGCGCCATCATGGGTGGCGAAAGCAGCATCGCCTTGATCGCGCGACTGCCCTGGTGGCGCGCGGATCAGCCGCACCTGCTGTCTGCCCGGATGAACAGCGAAGTGGAGAGCCAGGTGCTGATCGCCGCCGATGCCTGGCTTGTCACTTTTGCCGCCACCAATGTCGCCGTTGGCAAAGGCGGCCGCATTGAGCTCGCCTCCGCCGACGGCCTCAACGACATGGCGCTTAACGACTTGGCGCTTGCTACCGAACAGGCAACCCTTGTCGATGCCGGCGAGCTCAATGAGATCGATTTGACCGCCGGGCAGGCACCAGCTGGTCCGGATCAATCCTGGCTCCACACCCTGCTTGCGCTGCTGGGCGGCGCCTTGGCGGCGGCATCGACCGCGCGCATCTTCCTGGTCTGATCCGTCCCACCCCGTCGCGCTCGCAGGTCCAATCCCGAGCGGTGACGCAGGTCAAGCACGCCGGCGGCCGACCATAGGCCGTCGGTCAGCGCGCTGGCCGCAAATTTCCCAGGACAGTAGGTCGCCGTAAGAAACCAACTGCATTACCGAGCAGAAGCAAAACAATTTTCTTTTTTTACCTAACTTATTGCGTTAGAAGGAAAAATTATTCTATCTAGCGTGTTCGATCTTCGACAGCAGAGCATGCTCATGTCCCCAATGCCAGCCGCTCGACGACGACCACCGGCTTGGTCGCTGGACGCCCTCGGCGTGCTCGCCGCCGCCGCGGTGCTGATCGGGATCGTGCTCTACACCCTGCCCTACACACCGTGGTGAGCGTGCACTTCCCCGGACATTTGCGACCACAACAACAATGATCAAAATGCCGATCCCAAAAACCGCTCCCTTCGCTGACGAGGAAATCGACGTTCTCAACCGGGTCGTCGGTGCCGCCAGCGCCACGCAGCGCGCCTGGCTTACGGGCTTTCTTGCCGGACTGGAAGCATCCAGCGCGCCGCAGCAACCGGCCGCCGAAGTGCGCCCGGCCGAACCGTTGACCATCGTCTATGCCACCGAGTCCGGCAATTCCGAGAAGCTCGCCGCCGATCTCGGAAAGGTGGCGCGCAAGAACGGCCTGAAGCCCACCCTGATCGACATGGCGGATCTCGACGTCGCCACGCTCGCGGACGTGCGGCGTCTGGTGGTGATCGCCGCCACTTGGGGCGAGGGCGACCCGCCCGCACGAGCGATGCGCGCCTATGGCGACCTGATGGGAGACGCGGCGCCCAAGCTTGAGGGCGTCGAGTTCGGCGTGCTCGCACTCGGCGACACCGCCTATGCCGAATTCTGCGCCATCGGAAAAATCATCGACGAGCGGCTGGCCGCGCTCGGCGGCAAGCGGGTGGTCGATCGCGTCGATTGCGATCTCGACTTTGCCGAGCCGGCGGGGAAATGGATCGAGCAGGCGGTCAAGACCCTGGCGCCCGCGGACGCCGCGCGCGGCACGGTGATATCGGTCGATTTCGGCGCCAAGCCGGCGAGCACAGGCGATCTGGCGGTGGTCGAGGCGGAGATCATCGAGCACGTCAATCTCAACTCCTCGCGCTCCAACAAGGAAACCATCCATCTCGAGCTTGCCTTCGACGGCGTAGCGCCGGCTTATAAGCCCGGCGACTCGCTCGACATCTATCCCGAGAACGATCCCACCTATGTCGAGGCGGTGCTGAAGGTCGCCGGACTTGCATCCGACAACGGCCTGCGCCGCGAGTTGACCAAGAGCCGCGACATCACCACGCTGTCGCTGAAGGCTGTTGAGAGCTATGCCGCCTCGACCGGCCACCAATACGTCAAGCAGCTCCTTGAGTCGGGCGACGCCAAAAGCTGGATTGCCGGCCGGCAGCTGATCGATCTTTTGGAGCATTTCCCGATCGCATTGTCAGCTGAACAACTGCGTGCGGTGACGCGGACGCTGGCACCGCGCGCCTATTCGATCGCCTCTTCCCGGCGCGAAGTGGGCGAGGAGGCGCATCTGCTGATCTCCGCCGTCCGCTACCAAACCCATGGGCGCGCGCGCAAGGGTGTCGCATCGAACTTCGTCGCCGAGCGGCTGAAGCAAGGCAACAAGCTGCGCGTGAAGGTCAAGCCCAACAAGCATTTCGCCCTGCCCGCGTCCGACCGCGACATCATCATGGTGGGGCCCGGTACCGGCGTGGCCCCGTTCCGCGCTTTCGTGCAGGAGCGCCGCGCCACCGGGGCGATCGGCAAGAGCTGGCTGTTTTTCGGCGACCGCCAGTTCACCCACGATTTCCTCTACCAGCTCGAATGGCAGGACGCGCTCAAGGACGGCTCGCTCACCCGCATGGACGTGGCATTCTCGCGCGACACGCCGGAGAAGGTCTATGTCCAGCACCGGATGTGGGAGCGCCGCCGCGATCTGGTCGAGTGGCTGGACAACGGCGCAACGTTCTATGTCTGCGGCGACATGAACGCGATGGCGAAAGACGTCCGCGCCATGCTGGTGCGCGCCTATGCCGACGTGAAGGCGCTGGCGCCGGAAGCCGCCGAGGAGGCGGTCCGCACGCTCGATCGCGAGCACCGCTATCTGCAGGACGTGTATTGACCCTGCTGCTCTTCACCTTCCCCGCCTGCGGGGGAGGTCGACCCGGCGAAGCCGAGTAGGGTCGGCGCCCGAAAGCC
>JBKKAF010000143.1:0-6019 GCA_046714775.1 Xanthobacteraceae bacterium
GTCTCGGCCTCCGAATCCTCGGCATAGTCGAGATCGAGCACAGCCGCGCCGTTGCAGATGCCGCAGGACACAGCCGCCACATGATCGCGCAGCGGATTGCCGGCGATGATGTTGCGGGTCTTCATCCAGGCGAGGCAATCGTGCAGCGCCACCCAGGCGCCGGTGATGGCGGCGGTGCGCGTGCCGCCATCGGCCTGAATGACGTCGCAGTCGACGGTGATCTGCCGCTCACCGAGCGCCTCCAGCGCCACCACCGAACGCAAGCTGCGGCCGATCAGCCGCTGGATTTCGACGGTGCGGCCGGTCTGCTTGCCGGCCGACGCCTCGCGCCGCGTGCGTTCGGAGGTGGCGCGCGGCAGCATGCCGTATTCGGCGGTGACCCAGCCGCGCCCCTGGCCCTTGAGCCACGGCGGCAGCCGGTCCTCCAACGTCGCGGTCACCAGCACGTGGGTGTCGCCGAACTTCACGAAGCAGGACCCCTCGGCGTATTTCACCACGCCGCGCTCCAGTGAAATGGGGCGCAGCTCGTCGGGTTGCCGGCGGCTTGGCCGCATACGCTCTCCTCTTATTGCAAGCACCGCGGTAGCAGGTTGCAAGCACCGCGGTAGCAGGATTTTCTCCGGCGCCGCAAGCTTTTACGGGCGACCGGCAGGGGCGACAAGGGCAGACTTGCGCTCCCGGCACCGAATGGACAATTCTGCACTGTCTGAACGGAGCAGCCTTGGCTTCCCACGACGTTCCCATCGGCGCCACGCAGGTGAGCCTCGCGCAGCTCAACGAGCGTTCGCGTGAAATCTTTCGCCAAGTGGTCGAGAGCTATCTTGCGACCGGCGAGCCGGTCGGCTCGCGCAATATTTCCCGCCTGATCACGACCCCGTTGTCACCCGCCTCGGTGCGCAACGTGATGTCGGATCTGGAGCAGCTCGGCCTGGTCTATGCCCCGCATACCTCGGCCGGGCGGCTGCCGACCGAGCTTGGCCTGCGTTTCTTTGTCGATGCGCTGATGGAAATCGGCGATGTCGCCGAGGACGACCGCCGCGCCATGGAGGCCAAGGTCGCCGCGGCCGGCAAGTCCATGGAGGCGGTGCTGAACGAAGCCTCCGGCATGCTGTCGGGCCTTACGCGCTCCGCCGGGGTGGTACTGACCGCCAAGCTGAATGTACGCCTCAAGCACATCGAATTCGTCCGGCTCGAGCCCGAGCGCGCCCTGGTGGTGCTGGTGGCGGAAGACGGCCAGGTGGAGAACCGTGTCGTCAACATCTCCGCCGGGCTACCCACCTCCGCGCTCACCGAGGCGTCGAACTTCCTCAACGCCCACGTGCGCGGGCGCACCATCGCCGAAGCCAAAAGCGAGCTCGAAAAGGCGCTGACGGCGGGCAAGGCGGAGCTCGATCAGCTCACGCAGAAGATCGTCGCAGCCGGACTGGCGAGTTGGTCGGGCGGCGATAGCGACGACCGCAAACTTATCGTGCGCGGCCACGCCAATCTGCTGGACGATCTGAGGGCGCTCGAGGATCTCGAGCGCGTGCGGCTCTTGTTCGACGACCTGGAGACCAAGCGCGGCGTGATCGATCTCTTGGGCCAAGCCGAGCGCGCCGACGGCGCGCGCATTTTCATCGGCTCGGAGAACAAATTGTTCTCGTTGTCCGGTTCTTCCACCATCGTGGCGCCCTATCGCGACGGCGCCGGCCGCATCGTAGGCGTCATCGGGGTGATCGGCCCGACCCGGCTGAATTATGCGCGGGTCATTCCGATGGTTGACTATACCGCCAAAGTGGTGAGCAAGCTCCTGGGCGGTTAACCGTCCCGCGGGTTGATTTTTGCCGCCCCAGCCCTGATATCCAAGCAAGCCGAAACACAAACGGGACCAATACGATGGCGGACAACACAGCGCGCCCAGCCGACGACGCGGTGGGAGCGCCCGAGACCGCAGACGCGCCCGGGCCATCGGAGCAGGCCAGGATCGCCGAACTGGTCGAAACGCTGGCGCGGGAAGCCGCCGAGAACAAGGACAAGCTTCTGCGCACACTGGCCGAGATGGAAAATCTGCGCCGGCGGACCGAGCGCGAGGTTGGCGACGCACGCCAATATGGCATCGCCGGGTTTGCGCGCGATGTGGTCGCCGTCGCCGACAATATGGGCCGCGCGCTCGACGCCGTGAGCTCCGAATTGCGCGCCACCGCGGATCCGGGCGCGCAGGCGCTGATCGAGGGCGTCGAATTGACCGAGCGTGAATTGCTCAAGGCGCTGGAGAAGAACGGCGTGCGGAAATTCGAGCCGCTCGGTGAAAAGTTCGACCCCAATGTCCATCAGGCGATGTACGAAGTGCCCGATCCGTCGCTGCCGGCCGGCAGCGTGGCGCAGGTGGTGCAGCCGGGCTACATGATCGGCGACCGCGTGCTGCGGCCGGCGCTGGTCGGCGTCGCCAAAGGCGGCCCGAAGGCCGGCGCGCTCGCCTCCTCAGCGAACGATAACGCCGATGCCGCGCGGGAGCCCGATAGCGCGGACTAAGCCCGCCCTCAGCGCGGCTCGATGCTGTCGCGCACTTGCCGGAAGCGGCCATAGGCTGGGGTCCAGCGCTCGGTGGTCGCGACCCCGATGATCTGCAGATAGCCCGAACCGCCGAAACGCAACCATTGCACCACGGTCACATCGGCGCCGGTGGCGGCATCCTTGGCGGTCGCCAGAATCTGATGCCCGATTTGTCCGCCGAGCCGCAGCGGCTCCGAGGCGTTGATGCGGATATCCTTCAGGTTGGCGATGGTGCCGAACAGGTCGCGCGCGAAGGCCTCGCGCTCGCTCGTTTGCGTCGGTCCCCCCGGCGCCACCGCGATCACCAGATGCGGCTCGATCGCGGAAACCGGTGCGCCTTTCGGGGAATCGCTCAGGATGACGGCGCGGCCGGGCAGCACCGCGCCGATCTGAAACTCCGCCAGCTCTCCCACCTTGAACGGTAACAGGCTGAGCTGTTCGTCCGGCGGGACCGTTGCGCGGACGGCGATGCTGGACAGGAGAGTGCGGATGGCCTCGTCGCTATAGGTGCCGCGCGCGGCCTCCGGCACTTGCACGGTAGCGAGCACAGTCAGTTCAGGCGCCGCCGCCACCAGCAGCCAGCGGCGATTTCCAGCGCCTTCCGCCTCCCGCCCGCTGATCAGGAATGCCTTGCCGATCGCCAGCGCGAAATCCTCGCGCTTCTCGAAAATCAGGCCCTGCTTTTTCATGGTGGCGGCATCGGCGGTCTTTTCGATTTCCGCGAAAGCGTCAGTCGGCAGCGCTGCCAGGATGATGCCGACCTTGTTGTCGGGGTCTTCGAATCCAAAGAAGCTCTTGCTGGGGGTCAAACCGGCGGTCGGGACGAGCCCAACGCGCGAGCCGGGCGGATAGACCAGGTCGGCCGCGGCCGCCGGGGGGGCGAGCAGCAGCAGGGCGATGAACAGGGCGGAGCGAATGAAAGCCATGGCGAAGTCAATCCTGGGGTGAGCACAAGGCGGACAGCAGCAAGCAGTCAGCGATCGTTCACGACAAACGCGGCAATGACGTGTCGGGCTTGGCGGGCTTGGTGACCCGCCGCAGGGTCAGGTTGATACGGCCGCCCTCCCGCAACAGCGTCGAGGTGCCCGGAATAATTCTGTCCACGCCGTGAAAGGCTAGCCGTGCTTCGCCGCCGAGCACCAGCGCGTCGCCCGAGGCGAGCCGGAACGAGCGGGTCTGATCGCTGCGGTTGCTGCCGCCGATCCGAAACAGGCAGCTGTCCCCGAGCGACAGCGAAACGACCGGCGCCTTGAAATCCTTTTCGTCGCGATCCTGGTGCAGGCCCATCTTGGCGGACGTCCCATAGACATTGATCAAGCAGGACTCCGGGGGATGAGGATAGTTCGCAAGCTCCTGCCAGGCCCGCAGCACCTGTTCGGGAATCGCAGGCCAAGGCTCGCCGGTCACCGGATGGACCGGCTGATAGCGGTAGCCCGTTTGGTCGCTAACCCAGCCGAGCGGGCCGCAATTGCTCATGCGCACCGACATCGGCTGCCCGCTCTTGGGCATGCGCGGGGTATAGATCGGCGCCCGACGGACGACGTCGTGCAAAGCGGCCAGCAGTGCCTCCTGGGCCGGCCGGTCGAGATATCCCGGCACCACATGCAGCCCCGAAACCTTAAACGGGAGGGTCATCGATCCTGTCTCCGGCGGCGGCGCGTGCCGTCCACATGCCGGAAGTTAATGGCTCAGCCATGCTCTGACACCCCATTCGGCAAACCGTGACCGCATGGCTTGCGGCTCAAAGCCGCCCTCCTATATGAGCCAAGACGCCGCAGGGGGCGGCGTCCGACGCGTATCAGGGGGTCGGATCCAGGAGTAGCCGCGGCTGGTTCGCGGTCATCACCCTCCAAGCGCCGCAAGGGCTTGGCCGACCTGCCGGCAAACAGAGGAAGCACCATGGGTAAGGTCATCGGCATCGATCTCGGCACCACCAATTCGTGCGTGGCCGTGATGGAAGGCAAGACTCCGAGAGTCATCGAAAATTCGGAGGGTATGCGCACCACTCCATCGATCGTGGCCTTTACCGATGACGGCGAGCGGCTGGTCGGACAGCCCGCCAAACGCCAGGCCGTCACCAATCCCGAACGCACCATCTTCGCGGTCAAGCGCCTGATCGGCCGGCGCTACGACGACCCGATGGTGGAGAAGGACAAGAAGCTCGTCCCCTACAAGATCGTGCGCGCCAGTAACGGCGACGCCTGGGTCGAGGTCGACGGCAAAGCCTATTCTCCGTCTCAGATCTCCGCTTTCATTCTGCAGAAGATGAAGGAGACGGCGGAGTCGCATCTCGGTCAAAAGGTCGAGCAGGCGGTCATCACCGTTCCGGCTTATTTCAACGACGCGCAGCGTCAGGCCACCAAAGATGCCGGCAAGATCGCTGGCCTCGAAGTGCTGCGCATCATCAACGAGCCGACAGCGGCCGCGCTCGCTTATGGGCTGGACAAGACCAAGACCGGCACCATCGCGGTCTATGACCTCGGGGGCGGCACCTTCGACATTTCGATTCTCGAGATCGGCGACGGCGTATTCGAGGTGAAGTCGACCAACGGCGACACCTTCCTCGGCGGCGAAGATTTCGATATGCGGCTGGTGAGCTATCTGGCCGACGAGTTTCAGAAGGAACAGGGCATCGATCTGCGCCGCGACAAGCTCGCGCTGCAGCGCCTCAAGGAGGCGGCCGAAAAGGCGAAGATCGAGCTGTCCTCGACCACGCAGACCGAAATCAACCTGCCATTCATCACCGCGGATGCGTCGGGTCCGAAGCATCTGACCATGAAGCTCACGCGCGCCAAGTTCGAGGCGCTGGTCGACGACCTGGTGCAGAAAACGGTCGAGCCGTGCCGGCAGGCGATCAAGGATGCGGGGTTGTCCGCGGCCGAGATCAACGAGGTGGTTCTGGTCGGCGGCATGACCCGCATGCCGAAAGTGCAAGAAGTGGTGAAGCAGTTGTTCGGCAAGGAGCCGCACAAGGGCGTCAATCCGGACGAGGTGGTGGCGGTCGGCGCCGCCATTCAGGCCGGCGTGCTGCAGGGTGACGTCAAGGACGTGCTGTTGCTCGATGTCACGCCGCTGTCGCTCGGCATCGAGACGCTGGGCGGCGTGTTCACCCGGCTGATAGACCGCAACACCACGATCCCGACCAAGAAGAGCCAGGTTTTCTCCACTGCCGACGACAACCAGGGCGCCGTGACGATCAAGTGCTTCCAGGGCGAGCGGGAGATGGCGACCGACAACAAGCTGCTGGGCCAGTTCGACCTGATGGGCATCCCGGCGGCGCCCCGCGGTGTGCCGCAGATCGAGGTGACGTTCGACATTGACGCGAACGGCATCGTCTCGGTGCAAGCGAAGGACAAGGCCACCGGCAAGGAGCAGCAGATCAAGATCCAGGCCAGCGGCGGTCTATCCGAGAAGGACATCGAGAAGATGGTCAAGGAGGCCGAGGCGAACGCGGACAGCGACAAGCGCCGCCGGGCCGAGGTGGAGG
>JBKKAF010000144.1:0-6723 GCA_046714775.1 Xanthobacteraceae bacterium
GCATGGTGGCGCCCTCATAGGCGCCGTGGATCGCCTAGACCGACCGGTCGATCGCCGACCACAGCGCCGCGATCTCGGACGCCGCCTCCGAACGCGAATCGTATTCCCGCGCGCCCTCGCCTTCCGCCAGCGCCAGTGAATAATTGGTGCGCTGGGTAATCTGGCCGGCCCACACCGGCACGTTCAGGCTGTTGAGCACCGCGCGCGCCTCGCGCACATAAGGCGACTCGGTGTTGTCGCGCCGCGGCGGCACGCCGTTGATCACCACCGCATAAGGTTTGCGCAGCTGGCGGCAGAGATCCATGGTCTCCTTCACCGCCGCCAGATCGAACACCGTGAGCCGCGCCGGGATGATCACCAAAGTGGCGGCATGAATGGCGTCGGTCACCACCGCGGACGTGTTGGGTGGCGTATCGACGAACACCCATTCAAAACCTTCGCGCCGCGCCTCGCGCACGATGTCGCGCACGCCTTCGGTGCCGTTGCGCAGCTGCGGCTCGCCGCCGCCGCGCAGCCGGTGCCAGAGCGCCAGCGAGCCTTGGGTGTCGGCATCGACCAGCAGGACCGGGCGCGATGGTTTGTGCGCCTGCGCGGCCAGGTGGGCGGTGAGCGTGCTCTTGCCGGAGCCGCCCTTGCGCGAAGCGAAGACGATGACGTTCATGGGAACGTTCATGGGCGCGAACCCCCGAATAGCCGGGGTGAATCTGCGCTAAATCGCTGATTCGCGGAAGCAAAAAGCGCCGTTACACCGGCTGCACGGGCCGGGCCACAAGCCCCCTTCAACCCTCATGGTGAGGAGCGCAGCCATAAGCGCGTTCACGCGCGTCCATAGCCCGTCGCAGACGGGCGTAAACGCCCTTGAGGACGCGCTAGGGCTGCGCGTCTCGAACCATGCGGCCACCGGTGTCGCCGGCCTCATCCTTCGAGACGGCTGCTGCGCAGCCTCCTCAGGATGGGGATTGAGGATAGCGCCCGACTTACTTGGGCTTTTCGAAGCGCAGCACGAACTCGTCCACCGGCCCGGTCGGCTTGGTGGTGGTAAAGTCGCGCGGATCGCCCGGCTGGCGCAGGAAATCGCCTGAGGCGACCAGCTTGAAGCCGGCGGCCTCGACCTCGCGCCGCAGCGCCGCCTCCTCGATGCGGTGCAGGCTCTTGCCGACGGTGGCGCCGTCGCCTGCCTTGGCGGAATGGTCGGCGATGACCAGGCTGCCGCCGGGCTTGAGCGCCTCGAACAGCTTGCGATTCATCACCGCGCGGTCGACCTCCATATAGCTCACGTCGTGATAGGCAAAGAAGAAGGTGATCAGGTCGACATTGCGCAGATCGGCCGGCGCCGGATCGTCGAACTTTCGGGTAAGAAGGACGACGTCCTTCATCGCCGGCGTCTCCGAACGGGCGGCGAAGCGCTTGCGCGCATTCTCGTTCATGTCCGGCGCATTCTGCGCATAGACCTTGCCGGTCGGCCCGACCGAGCGCGCCATCAATTCGGTGCTGTAGCCGCCGCCCGCGCCCACATCGAGCACGGTCATGCCGGTGCGCACGCCGGTGAATTGCAACAGCTGCAGCGGGTCGCGGCGCTTGTCGATGACGCGATCGGTTTCGGCTCGATCGGGCGCGGCGAGGAGCGCGTTAAAATCCTGCGCGGTGGCCGGGGCCGATGCGCAGGCCAGCACGGCCAGAGCCAGCGCGCCAAACGCCGCCGGCGCAACGCGACGCGAGAATACCCATGGTGTCATTGTCGATCTCCTCCGCCAGGGTGGCGGCTGAGGCATCTTGCCCACTGGCGGCGGGCGCGGCAATGACCGGTTGAGCAGATCGCGGCCTTTGTCTACGCTCGATCCAGTGTGGCGGTCGCAAGTTCCCCACGGCGTGCAAGACCACAAGCCGGCCGCGTTCAAGGAAACGGCCGACTGGATGCTCGACCGCGGCGTCATTGAGGAAGCTCCGGCTACGACACGGTGGTGCGCGGCAAGTAGCGGCGGCGCATTGCCGGCCTCTCAGGAAGGGCGGCACCCATGATGAAGCGCGAAAAATTCGCGATCGCCAATATCTATGTGCCGGTGAAACGGCGAGCCACGCTCAAGTCCGACACGGTGCAGGAGCTCGCCGCCAGCATCATGGAGAAGGGCCAGCAGGACCCGATCCTAGTGCGACGCGACGGCGAGCGCTTTGTGCTGGTGGAAGGGCTGCATCGCCTGGAAGCCTGCAAGGCGCTCGGCGAAACCACGATCTTTGGTTACCTGGTGCAGGCGCGCAAGCATTGAGCCATCGCACGTCGCGCTCGCGTCAAAAGTCGGAGCCGACCAGCTCGTAAGAGCCCTTGCGGCCGCGTCCATAGACCTTGGTGGCGGCGGCGTAGATCAAGGCGCGATGGGAATCGAAGGCGCCGAGCAATGCCGCCTCGTCCGACGGCAGGTCGGGCTGGATGCGCCGCAAGGCGTCTTCGGTGACGAAGAACGAGGCCTCCATGGCGCTGTCATATCCCCAGAACCGCACCGCGCGCCGCGTCGCATCGTAGCTGCGGCTTAGATTGGGAAAATTCAGCGGCATAGGCGCGCAAAATCGTCGAGCAGGCCGGCAATCAGCTTCTGCCGGCGCGGATCTTGCGCCGCCGGCGTCGCGGCAAACAGACTGAGCAGATAACGCGCCTTCTCCGCGGCCTCCTGCCAGTTCGAGGCGGGCGCGGCGAGCAGATGCGCTTCCAACTCGTCCTGCCGCAGCCGAAGCGCCTCTTGATTGGCCTCGACTTCGGACAGCAGCCGCCGGATATCGGTCGCCTTCTGCGCCGCCATGCCACGGTGCTGGTCGAGATCGATGGTCTTTTCCGTCATGCCGCGTGCCTTTCGGAAACCGATGAACACCGTCAAAAGACCGACGATCTTTAGAACGACAATCTTGCAACGCTGCCGGGACGGTTATTGACCGGCGGCGCGCCGGCGCAACGGATAGTCGGCGCGTTCGTACAGCCGGCGGATGCCGTCGCTGTCGAACCGCTGCTCGTCCACTTCCAGATAGGCGCCGAGCAGAAGTTCGGCGGGAAGCTCTTCGATGGCGAAGCGGACGGCTTCGGAAGCCTTGCTGAAACGCTTGTAGCCGACCGGGCGCAGCCGGGACTTGCGGCCGCGGGTAGGAAACAGTTCCGCCGATTGGCTGTAATCGAAGGGCGCAGGGCCCGCCGAGGTCAGCGCCTGTTCCGGATTGGTTACGTTTTCGGGTTTTGCTTTATCCGAATTGGCGGCGTTGGTTCGCATCGCGGGACCTCCAAAGTGCTGAAACTCACTGAAATGCACGTTCTTTCAATGTACGTGATTATATAGGCACAAATCCGCCTAAAACGAGCCCTGCGGAATCTTTCAAGAACAGCAAGGTGATAGGCGGCGGGCCGGCGCCCGAAAGGGGTTTGGCGGTCACGCGAGGGATTAGGACAGGGATGAATACAGTGGGTTTGCACCGTTCGGCGGCTGTGGAAAAACTGTGCGCAAGCCTGTGGACCGGCGGTGGATCGTTTGTGGATAGACTGCGCGTTGTGGACAACGCGCAGTGATCTTTGGGGATAAACCCGCTTAACCATGCCGGCCATATCTTCTCTCGCGGACGCCAGCACGGTCGCCCGGCTGTCGCTCGCCGAAGCGCCGGCGCGGCAGCTGATGGATCAGCTCGCGGAGATATTCGATTCCTCCGAGGTCGTGGTGTCCTGCGAAGAAGGCGACGGTCACTGGACCGTCTCCATCCACTTCAGCGCGCCGCCCAACGAGACCGCGGCGCGCGCGGTGGTGGCGCTGGCGGCAGGCGCCGAGGCCGCCAATGCGCTCAGCTTCGAGCGCGTCGCGGCGCGCGACTGGATCAAGGCCGGTCTCGACGCGCTGACGCCGGTGCAAGCCGGCCGCTTTGTGGTGCACGGCGCGCACGATCGGGGGCGCGTGCCGGTCAATCGCATCGGCATCGAGATCGAGGCAGCGCTCGCTTTCGGCACCGGCCATCACGGCACCACCCGCGGCTGCCTGCTGGCGCTCGACCGCATCGCGAAGCTGAGCAAGCAGCGCGGCAGGAACATTCTCGACCTCGGCACCGGCAGCGGCGTGCTGGCAATCGCGGCGGCGCGCGCGTTGCATCGCCCGGTGCTGGCGAGCGACAATGACATGCGCGCCGTGCGAGCCGCGCGCGGCAATGCCCGGCACAATCGCGCGGCTGCGATGATCGAGGTGATACAGCGGTCCGGATTGGACGCGCACCGGTTTCGCACGCACGCACCCTTCGATCTTGCCTTCGCCAATATTCTGCTCGACCCGCTCAAGCGTTTCGCCCGCCCGCTGGCGCGCCTGCTGGCGCCGAATGCGCACCTCGTGCTGTCGGGCCTGCTGCCGGCGCACGCCAATGCCGTTGTGTCGGCCTATCGCATGCAGGGCTTGGCGCTGGAACGCCGGATGTTGCTCGACGGCTGGGTGACGCTGGTGTTGCGGCGTCCGTCATCATCCCACCTCCCCCGCCTGCGGGGGAGGTCGACGAGCAAAGCTCGTCGGGAGGGGGCAGTTTTGGCACGCGCTTGAATTTGCCTGCCGCCTCCCCAACCCTCCCCCAGCGAAAGGGCGTTCACGCCCGTCTTCGACGGGCTATGCGGGGGAGGGAGAAAAATCCACGGCGTTGCCGGGCGGGAGCATGGCCCTTAAGGTCCGATAATGTTCGAAGCGAAGTTCCAGACATTCGAGGATCACAGCCAACGCGCCGCCAGCGCGCCACGCGTCAAGGCGTTGCGCACCGAACTGGCGCGGCGCGGGCTGACCGGCTTCATGGTGCCGCATGCCGACCGCTATCAGAGCGAATATCTGCCGCCGTCCGAGGAACGGCTCGCCTGGCTGACCGGCTTTACCGGTTCCGCCGGATTTGCCGTGGCGCTGATGGAGCGCGCGGTGCTGTTCACCGACGGGCGCTACACGTTGCAGGCGCGCGACCAGGTGGACCCGGCGCTGTTCGCGGTCGAGCATCTGGTGGAGACGCCGCCCGACCAATGGCTGGAGCGCAATCTCACCGGCAGCGACCGCATCGGTTATGATCCCTGGCTGCACACCGCCGAAGGCGCGGAGAAACTCGCCAAGGCCTGCGCGGCGGCGGGCGCTGCGCTCATCCCGATCGAGCCCAATCTGATCGATGCGCTGTGGAGCGACCGTCCGCCGCCGCCGCTCGGGCCGGTGGTGCTGCACGAGCTACGCTTTGCCGGCGAAGCGGCGGCCAGCAAGCTCGCGCGCGTCCGCGCGGAACTGGCCAGGCTGAAGGCCGACGCGCTGGTGGTGTCCGATCCCCATGCGGTGGCCTGGACCTTCAACATCCGCGGCTCCGACATCGCCCATACCCCGCTGCCGCTGGCGTCGGCGATCATTCCCCGGGACGGCCGCCCGGCTTTGTTCATCGACGGCCGCAAACTGTCGAACGACGTGCGCCACCGCATCGAAGAACTGGCCGAAGTGCGCGCGCCCGAGGATTTTTCCGGCGCGCTGGCCGCGCTCGGGCAAGCGAACAAGAGCGTGCGGCTCGATCAGGCCACCGCCAGTGACGCGCTGTCACGACTGGTGGCCGGCGCCGGGGGAAAAGTCGCCCGTGGCGCCGATCCGATCGCGCTGATGAAGGCGATGAAGAACCCGACCGAGATCGCGGGCGCGCGCGCCGCGCCGCGGCGCGACGGCGCGGCGGTGACGCGCTTTCTGACCTGGCTCGACCGCGAGGCACCGGGCGGCGAGCTGACCGAGATCGACGCGGTCGCCGCGCTCGAAAGTTTCCGCCGCGACAGCGGCGAGTTGAAGGATATTTCGTTTCCGACCATTTCCGGCGCCGGGCCGGACGGCGCCATCGTGCATTATCGCGTCACCCGCAAGACCAACCGCCGTATCGCGCCGGGCGAGCTGTTCCTGATCGATTCCGGCGGCCAATATCAGGACGGCACCACCGACATCACCCGCACCGTCGCGATCGGCACGCCAACGGCGGAGATGCGCGAGCGTTTCACCCGGGTGCTCAAGGGTCATATCGCGATCGCACGCGCGGTGTTTCCCGAAGGCACCAGCGGCGCGCAGCTCGACCCGCTGGCGCGGCAGGCGCTGTGGCAGGCCGGGCTCGATTTCGATCACGGCACCGGCCACGGCGTCGGCAGCTACCTGTCGGTGCACGAAGGTCCCGCGCGCATCTCCAAGCTCGGCACGGTCGCGCTCAAGCGCGGCATGATCCTGTCGAACGAGCCCGGTTACTACAAAACCGGCGCCTACGGCATCCGCATCGAAAACCTGGTGCTGGTGGTCGAGGCTCCTGCTGTCGCCGGCGCGGAGAAGCCGCTCAACGCCTTTGAGACCCTGACGCTCGCTCCGATCGACCGCCACCTCGTCGCACCTTCGCTCCTGACCACGGACGAGCGCGAATGGCTCAATCAGTATCATGCGCGCGTTCATGCGACGCTTGCCCCGCTGGTCGATCCTGACACCCGGGCTTGGCTCGAGGCTGCCACCCTCCCGCTCGGACGGCAGTAAGGCGGCGCATTGAGCACACCACCTCAGGAACCGCGCGGCGCGCCAAAGCCGCCAACATGGCGCCTGCTCTGGCTGCTGGTCGCAATGTCGGCCATCAGCTCGGGCTCGCTCAACATCCTGGTGACGGCAATCCCCGGTCTGGTCGGCAAGTTTGCCACCGATGCGGCGAGCGTGCAGCTCACAGTCTCCCTCTACATCGTTGGTCTTGCGG
>JBKKAF010000145.1:0-10422 GCA_046714775.1 Xanthobacteraceae bacterium
CTCGCCGCGGTCGGTGAATTTGATCGCATTGGAGAGAAGGTTGAGCATGATCTGATGCAGTGCGCGTTTGTCCGCGACCAGTTCGGGCAGGCTGCCGGCGCCATTCACGGCCAGTTCGATTCCGGCCTCACCGGCCTTGTGCGCCAGCAGCTCGCAGCAGTCCTCGATCACCTGCTTGGGCGCGAACGGCTCGGGCGTAATTTCAAAATTTCCGGTCTCGATCTTCGACATATCGAGAATGCCATTCACCACGGACAACAGATGATGGCCGGAATCGTTGATCAGGTTGGCGTATTCCAGCCGCCGTTTGCCGTCGATCATAAAGGAGTCTTCCTTTGTCAGCATTTCGGAAAAGCCGATGATGGCATTGAGCGGGGTGCGCAATTCGTGACTCATGGTGGCGAGGAAACGGCTCTTGGCGGCGTTGGCGCGTTCCGTCTCAGCGCGCGCTTCTTCGAGCGCCTGCTCCTGTTCCTTGCGGCGGGTGATGTCGCGCAGCACCGCGACGACCTCGCGGTCGGGCCCGCTGTCTTCGGTCAGAGCCCGGTCGAGCGGACGGCATCGCATCTCAAGCCAGATGAACTGTCCGCCGGCGAAAGAAGCCTGCCCGCGCGTGTCGCGTCGCACGCGGAATTCAACCGAGCGGGTTTCGCCCAGCGAGGTGGAATCGGCGAGCGCCGTGAGATAGGCGGGCCGATCGCCAACATGAACGCGGTCGAACAAGCCGTGGCCAAGCAACTCATGGGGACGCGCTCCGAACAGCGGCTCGGCCGCCGGCGAAACGAACAGCACTATTCCATTCTTACCGTGGCGCGTGATGACGTCGGTCATGTTTCGGGCCAGCAGCCGATAGCGGTCTTCCTCGGCATAGAGCAGCCAGAAGCTGGTGCGCGCGAGAGACTCGGCGCCAAGCGCCAACCCGGTGGCATAGAGCGCCGCCGAGATGATGCCGAGCGCTGCCAGTGCGGCGTGTTCGTGTTCGTTGGCGGGTGGCAAAAGATCCAGCGAGCCCATCAACAGCAGCAGTGCGGCCGCCCCCAACGCGAAGGTGGAAGCCAGCGCCACCACGCGGCGCGACGCCGACAACGACGCTTCGAGCGGAGCCATCACAAGCCAGATGGCGGCGAATGAGCCGATGCCGCCTGTCTCCACCGCAACCGCCGTAACCAAGCCGGTCAGCGCCAGCGAGGACAGCACATGGGCGCTTTCATATTGGCCGGTGCGGGAGAGGAAATAGGCGATCAGAATGGGCACCACGAGCCACGCGAAGACCAACACTTCGAGTATGCTCGGCACGCCGCGTGCCGTCAGATAGACCGGGAAGGCGGCCAACGCGACCAGGCTGCCGAGCAGCCGCGGCGCAATGAAGGCGCGGTGGCGCGAGGCGGTCAGCACATCCTGATGCGCCGACGGATGAACCAGGGTATCGATGTAGTCTCGAATCGGCGCGAAAAGGCCCACGTGCCCTGTGCACGTCCGTTCGACAGACGCGCTCCCCTTTATGAGGCGCGGATGGTGTCAGAGGGCGCTTAAGCGAACACTAAGGGCTACCGCCGGCGCGCGCCGCGCCGCTGCTTTGCAGGCCCTCATTCGGCCATGACGCCGGCATTCGTGTGTAATGGTGAATGGTCGGTTGCCGATCCGGCCAATGGAGCGATACCCGAACCGCGCCGCGCCTCGATCGCCTTTTATTCAGCTTTGCCGCGACACTGATTCGATTGCCACGGATCGTTCCAATTTTAGGAAAAATCACGGTTCATTCGCCTCGAATAAGCGCAAAAACCTCGTCTCTGCGCGAACCGGCTTTTCAAGCCTGCCTGCTAGGTTCCGTTTCAATGCGGCCGAAGTGCCGCGGGGAAATAGGACAGGGTCATGCGGTTCCTTTTGCGAACGGCATTCTGGTTGGGCCTCATTCTGGTCTTGCTGCCGAGCGGCGGTTCACAGCCGGTGCCAGGCTCCAAGGTGAGCGCGGGCGACGCGATGTCGGCTGCCAAGGCCGCCATGAGCGACATGCGGCTGTTCTGCGACCGGCAACATGATGCCTGCACGGTCGGCTCGCAGGCGGCAGTGGCGATCGGACATCGCGCGCAGGCCGGCGCCAAGATGCTTTATGAGTTCCTCAACGAGCAGCTTGGGCCACCGGAGACCGGAACCGCTATCACGACCGGTAGCGCGTCCGTGCCGCTGCCTGCGGCGAAGCCCTCGCAGCAGACTTTGACGCCCGCCGACCTGGCGCCGAGCTGGCGCGGGCCGCAGCCGCGCCGCGAACGCCCGGCCTGATCTGCAAATCACTGATCTCGTTGAATCTTTGCTGCGAAGCGGGTCCGACCGCGTCGCCGCAAGGCGATTTAGCCGGCGATTGCGGCTTCGACAGGCGCAGCCGTTGCGCCTATATAGTCCACATGACCGATACCGTTGCCGGAGCTGCCGCGAACACCGTTTCGATCGACGAGATCATGGACAACTTCGCCCTGCTCGACGATTGGGACGACCGTTATCGCTATGTCATCGAGCTCGGACGCGGTCTGTCGCCGCTGGCCGAGCCGGACCGCAGCGACACCAACAAAGTGCAGGGCTGCGCCAGCCAAGTGTGGCTCGCCACCAAACGGCGTCCGAACGGCAAGGCCGGGCCGGTGCTGAAATTCGAGGGCGACAGCGACGCCCTGATCGTGCGCGGCCTGATCGCCATCCTGTTCGCGATCTATTCGGAAAAGCCGGCCCGTGAGATCCTCGCCACCGACGCGGTCGAGCTGTTCAACCGCATGGGGCTGCGCGAGCACCTGACGCCGCAGCGATCCAACGGCTTCCGCTCCATGGTCGAGCGCATGCGCTCCGATGCGCGGGCCGCGCTCGCGGCAGCGTAGTACCGATCCCGACAACCGGTCTGTCATTCCGGGGCGCTGGCGCAGCCAGCGAACCCGGAATCCATAACCACCGACTAGGCGATACTGCAGGGATTCGGATTATGGATTCCGGCTCTCGGTCGCTTCGCTCCCTCGGCCGGAATGACGACGGCTTGTGGCCGCTTGTTACTTGCGGCGGCGGCGCTGCTGTCCGAGCCCCATCTGCTTGGCCAGCTGCGAGCGGGCGGCGGCATAATTCGGCGCCACCATCGGATAGTCCGGCGGCAGCGCCCATTTATCGCGGTATTGCTCCGGCGTCATATTGTACTGCGTGCGCAGATGCCGCTTGAGCGATTTGAACTTCTTTCCGTCTTCCAGGCAGACAATGTGGTCGGGCGTGATCGATTTCTTGACCGACACGGCAGGTTTCAGCGGCTCGGCCGGAGCGTCGCTCAGCCCGCTCGAAACCCGCGTCAATGCCGCATGAACATGATTGATCAAGCCCGGTAGATCGCCGGCGGATACCGAATTATTGCTGACATAGGCCGAGACGATTTCCGCCGTCAGCTCGATGAATTTGCCGCCTGAAATGTTGTCGCTCATCGACTATTGTCCTACTGCGGATTGATCTGCGGATTGATCTTCGTTCTTACAGCCGCACACCGCCCCGTCGGTATTCAACTCTGTGGCGGGCATTCTGCGGCCAAAGAAAGACAGCAATCGAATCGAGAAAACGCGAGTTATGTGTATTACTACTCCCGTTTTCTTCGGCAGGCAAGAACAGGCAGCGTAGCCGCCCCAGTATTCCTTGAATATTGCTGCGCTGATCTAAGATTTACCGACCGACAATTTTAACCAAGCGTGGCCCTGCACCTGCACATGACGCGCCGCGACCGCGGGCACGGCTATTCGGCGAGCGGCACGCAAATCGGTGGCTATGAATTGTTGTCGATATGCGCGCGCAATTCGGCGATCGAGCCGAACCGCACGGTGCCGTTCGGCAGCTGCGCCTCGATGGAGCCGTCGGCGTACAGCGTATAGGCCATTCCATCGACCACGCCGGACTTGAGGATTTCCGCCGGACGCGGCTCGACGGCAGCGGCTGGCTCAGGCGCCACCTGCGGCTCGGTCGGCGCCACCGGCTCGGCCACAGGGGAAACGGCGGCAGCTTCCACAGGCGGCACCGCGGGAGCAGCCGCACGCTGTCCGGTGCGCGGATCGGCCGGCCAGAATGAATCAAAGGATTCGGTCTGCGGCGCGCGCGCCCGCTTGGAGCGAAACAGAAAATCCAGGCGGGACTCCCGGGTCTGCACCGCGACATTGTCGCCTGTCCGCGCCGAGATGTCGGCCGGTATCTTCGGTTCGGGAGCGTGTTCGGCGGGCGCGCCATGACCATTGGGAGACAACGGCACGTCGCTGGCTTCCGCGACCATGTCCGGCTTGCGCTCCGGGCGGGTCATGCTCGAGCGCAGCCGTTCGATTGCGGAGGCGGATACGTCGAGACCGGAATCGGCAAGCGGCCGGTTCTCCATTCGGGGATCGCCGGCAGGCTGGGGCGCCGGCATTTTCGCAGCGGCTGGACGCAAGCCGGGCTCGAGGCCATCGGCTGGGCGCGTCGGACGCGGCACCGGCCGCATGCGCAGCGCGTCGGCAATGCGAGTCAATTGCTGGACGGCAGCCGAGAGGCCGACCAGAACAAGCCCCCCAATCAGGGCTGTCGTGCCGGCAATGATCCACGGCTTGTCGGCGTTGAAGTCATTGATCGGAAAGCCGAATCCGATCGTGATCAGGCCCGCCCCGGCAATCAGGACACCCAACGCAAACAAGATGACAGACATACGCGTACAGCCCCAACAGACGCATTAGATCCAAGGCGGTGGCCCCCAAAGCCTTGGCCGCTATGGTTACCAGAATTTTGACCGCCTTCTTCCGCAATCGCAATAACTAAAGTGGATGGTCTATCATCGTACTTAACCCGCTGGGCGCGACGGCGTGGCTATCCCCAACTTCCGGTCGCATCTCGCTTCGCACCCCGTCCGGCGGTCAGAGACCGCCGTTCTGTTGCGCCACCATCAGGTAGAGCATCGGGATCGACAGCATGGTGTTGAACCGCGAGGTCAGCATGGCCACCCGCGCCGCCTTGGCCTTCTCGTCGGGCGTGGTCTGTACCAAACCGAGCGCCTTCTTCTGGTTCGGCCAGATGATGAACCAGACATTGAACGCCATGATCAGCGCCAGCCACATGCCGAGCCCGATGGCGAGCGTGCCCTTCTGGAAGGTCAGCGCCTGGATCAGGTAGCCGTTCATCCAGGCCAGCAACAGGCCGGTGACCACGGTGGCGAGCGCGGCCCAGCGGAACCAGAACAGGGCGTTGGGGGCGATATATTTGGTGATCGCGGCGCGGTGCTCGACCGGCTCGATCTTGGGCACGGTCGGGATCTGCACGAAGTTGAAATACCAGAGGATACCGATCCACATCACGCCGCTGAGCACATGCAGCCAGCGGATAATGAATGTCCACCAGGCATAATCCGGCTTGATGAATTGGCCGCTGACGAGGCCGCTCACGATGATGATACCGACCAGAAGGATCAGGCCGGCGACGATAGTCCGTTCAAGCGATTGAAAAATAGCGGTCATGGCGAGCCCCCTTGCCGTTCGACTGTCCATAGCACGATAGCACAGGCGCTTGCCTGCTCAACACGGCAGCGAGCGGATCCCCGGCGCCCGCGGAAATGCCCCGGCGGGGGCTTGATCCGCGCTGGGCGAGCGCCGACCTAACAGGAACGGACTGAGGTTCTAGCATCCCAAGGAGCCAGCCGATGTCGTTCACGCTTCCCGACCTGCCCTATGGCTATGATGCGCTCGCTCCTTTCATGTCGCGCGAGACCCTCGAATATCACCACGACAAGCATCACCTCGCCTATGTCAACACCGCCAACAAGCTGATCAAAGGCAGCGAGTGGGAAGGCAAATCGCTGGAACAAGTTGTGAAAGGCACCTTCGGCAAGAACCCTGAACTCTTCAACAACGCCGCCCAGCACTACAACCACACGCATTTCTGGCAGTGGATGAGGCCCAACGGTGGCAGCGACAACATCCCCGGCAATCTAGAGAAGAAGATCAAGGCCGACCTCGGCTCGGTGGCGAAGATGAAGGACGAACTGGTGCAGGCCGGCGTCGGCCAGTTCGGCTCCGGCTGGTGCTGGCTTGCGGTCAAGGACGGCAAGCTCGTGGTGATGAAAACCCCGAACGGGGAAAACCCGCTGGTGCACGGCGGTAAGCCGATCCTCGGCTGCGACGTCTGGGAACACTCCTATTACATCGATTATTGCAACCGCCGGCCGGATTATTTGAAGGCCTTTATCGATCATCTGGTGAATTGGGAATACGTCGCCAAAATGTTCGATGCGGCGATGAAGTGACGTCCGTTCACGCCGGCCGCTTTCGCGGGGCATGACGCATCGGGTTGGCCGACATACTTGGCCGACGTACTTGGCCGACGTACTTGGCCGACATACTTGGCCGACATAGATTGTCGCCCGTGACCTCGACCACCTCCACAGCCACGCTGCCGTCGGCAGGATTGGCGACCTCCCGCAGCTTCGACCGGCTGGCGATCGCGTTATTGGCAGCGGCCGCCGCCGTCGCGCTGACGAGCTTCCGCGATTATGGGCTCGGCTGGGACGACTATGCCCATTCCGAATATGGCGAACTGCTGCTGGCCTTCTACGCCTCCGGCTTCCGCGACCAGCGGGCGCTGTCATTTATCAATCTCTACCAGTATGGCGGCGGCTTCGACCTGCTGGCGGCGCTGGCCGCGAAAATCCTGCCGTTTGACGTGTTCGAGATCCGCCGGCTGATGGGTGCCCTGGTCGGGCTACTCGGCCTGTTCGTCACCTGGCGGATCGGGCGGCGCATCGGCGGCCCGCTTGCCGGGCTCATTGCGCTCGCACTCCTGGCCGCGTGCCCGCTCTATGTCGGCCACGTGTTCATGAACGCCAAGGATGCGCCGTTCGCGGTCGCCATGGCGATCCTGCTGCTCGGTCTCGCGCGCGTGTTCGAGGAATATCCGCGGCCCGCGCTGACGAGCCGCGCGATTTTCGGCCTTGGTCTCGGCCTGGCAATCGGGTCGCGGGTGATGGGCGGCTTCGGCGTGATCGCGCTTGCCGCTGCGCTGGCAATGTTGTTCGCGGTCGAGGCGCGCCGCGATGGATGGCGGCCGGCCGCTGGTCGGCTCGGCCACTTTGTCCTGGCGCTGCTGCCGGCTCTGGTCCTGGCCTATGGGGTGATGGCGCTGGTCTGGCCCTGGGCGGTCATCGATCCGCTTAATCCGATCCGCGCGCTCGGCTATTTCTCGCGTTTTTTCGAAGACCCCTGGAGCGAATTGTTCGGCGGGCAGCTTATTCGCGTGCCGGATATGCCGCGCAGCTATGTGCCCACCCTGCTCGCGCTCAAACTTCCAGAAATCTTTTTTGTGCTTGGTCTCCTCGGCGCGCTGGGCGCCGCCATTGCCTGCGCCCGGCGCGAGATTTCGCCCACGCGCCGTGCGATCTTTCTGCTGGTCGTGCTGGCCGCCATGCTGCCGATCGCCGTCACCATCGCGACACGGCCGGCGATGTATAACGGTCTGCGCCATTTCGTCTTTGTGTTGCCGCCATGGGCGGTGCTCGGCGGTCTTGCCGGCGCCTGGATCATCCAATGGCTCTCGCGACAATCGCGCAACGCCGCCGCGGGGGCCGCCGCCCTCATGCTGATCGGCGTCGCGCTGCCGGTGATCGATATGGTCCGGCTGCACCCGTACGAATACAGCCATTTCAACCGGCTGGCCGGCGGCGTCGCCAAGGCCCGCGGCCAATACATGCTCGATTATTGGGGCCTGTCGTTCAAACAGGCATCGCAGGCGCTACAGGCAAAGCTGGCCGAAAGCGGCGAGGCGCGGCCGAAGGACCGACCGTGGAAGCTCGCGGTCTGCGGGCCGCATCGCTCGCCGCAGGTCGAGCTTGGCCGCGATTTCGAGACCACCTGGGATCCCAAAGGGGCCGACTTCGCGCTGATGCTGGGCGAATTTTACTGCGCCACGTTCGACGCGCCGGTGCTGGTCGAGATCGCGCGCGGCGGCGTGGTCTATGCCCGCGTCTATGACATTCGCGGACGTTCGTTCGACAGCTTGCTCACGCAACCGGGACTGCCGAGTCGATGAAGCCGCCGGCGCTTGATCTCAGTCAAGGCGCGGCCGGGGTTTTTGCATAGGGTCAGACCATGGGACGTTTTTCTGATCATCCTCGGACTGGTCCTTCTGCTGCTCGGCCTGTTGTGGCCGGTGTTCAGCAAACTCGGCCTTGGCCGGCTGCCCGGCGATATCGTGGCCGAGCGCGAGAATTTCACGCTCTATATTCCGATCGTCACCAGTTTGATCCTGAGCATCGGCTTGAGCGTGCTGTTGTGGGTGTTCAACCGATAGCTTCGCCCCAACCGTTATCCGACGGCGTATCAATCGACGAACAACAGATCATGGGTGAGGGTCTCGATCGGTTGAACCGTTTGGAGCGCGGAACGCAGGCGGTCGCGATCGCGCGCTGACAAACGCTTCACGGCGACGGCATTCGAGGGCGGCGTTCCGTGCTCGATGTCCGCGACCTGCTGTGCGGCGATCAGATCCAGAAAGACGCCTTGTGCCTCGATCAAAGCATCGAGATCGCCCGCCGCGCGCGGGCAGAGCGCCTTGATGCCGGCGAGCCTGGCCGACGTCGAGCGTTCGAGCACATGGTGGCAAACCGCAAGCGCGCGCGCCGCCGTGACGATGCCGAACAACCCCGTCTTCTTGAGATCGATGCGGCCATTGTCGGTCTTGAACCGGCCGAACAGTCCGAGGCCGGGCTGGACTGCGCCGGCGGTATCCGCCAGCAGCTTGGCGAACGGGGCATTGCCACGCGCCGCCGCAAAACCTTGGCGCCATAGGGCATCGGCCATTGCGGTGTCGCCATGGACCGGGCGCAGATCGAAGAAAATATCGACCGCCAGCAAATCCTCCGGCCGGGAGCGCCCGATCCAACGCGCAATGCGCGCCTCCCAGGTCGAGACTGAGCCGCGCCATTGTGGATTTTTTGCCATCACGCCGCCCGGACAATAGGGCACGCCGACCTCGTGCAGAATGTCGGCGACATGCGTTGCCAGCGCCTCGAACCAGCGATCTTCGCTGCCGTCGGGCGCGCCCTCGGCAAAAACCAGCGCATTGTCCTGGTCCATGGCGAGCAGGCCTTCGCCCCGACCTGCCGAGCCGAGCACGAGAAACGCGTAGCGGCACGGTTGGCTGCCGAGGCCGTCCTGCTCCATGCGACGCTCCGCGATCACCGCCGCCGCCCGCGTCAAGGCGCAGAGTTCGTGCGAAACCACGGCAGCGATATCGCGCCCGGAGACGCCTTCGCCGATCAATGACGCCACGACATGGGGGAGTTTGGCGGAAGCGACGGCCAGATCGTGGACATCCTCGGCATATTCCAGCTCATCGCCGAACGACACCGCTTCGCCGGCGCGTAGTCCCAGCAGATCGCGCATCGACAATGCGCCGACCAGGTGGCCGGCATCGTCCACCACGCCGAGGTGGCGGATATTGAGCCGCGTCATCCGGCCGATGGCGCGGTAGATGAATGCGTCGGCTGGAACGGTCACCAGCGGCCTGCTCATAATCCGCCCGATCGGGGCGTCGAGCACTGCCGCGCCCTGCAACGCCAGCGCGCGCAGGATGTCGCGCTCTGTCACGATTCCGCTGTCGGCAGCGCGTAGCGCAGCTGTGCCGTTCGTGCCCGGCCGGACATAGAGCGACGAAATCTCCTCCCCGGTCATCCGTGCCATTGCCTCGCGCGTGGGCGCGCCGGCCGCAATGAAGTCCGGCGGACGCCGCATCACGTCACCGATGCGATGGCGGTAGGGATAGCTGTCGATCCGCTGCAGCGTTTGTTCGGTATCGGCGCGGCTAGGCGCCTCCGCGGCCGCGGCCCAGCCCACCCGGTGCTGCCGCTCGAGCGCGTCGGTCAGCACCCGGCAGGCCTGCATCGCCTCGCCGAGTGTGCGGATGCCGCCTTCACGCAACTTCGGCACCAACGCGCGGAAGATGCGGGCGGTTGCAATCGCGTCGCCCAACGCCGAATGCCGATCGGCGGTCTCGACATTGAGCCAGGCACCCAGCGTATCGAGCGAGTAGTTCGGCAAGTCGGGTTCGGCGAGCTCCGCGAGCAGCCGCGTATCGAGCATGCGCGGGCGGGCCCAGGCGAGATCGGCGCGTTCGCATTCCCGCCGCAGGACCGCGAGATCGAAGCCGAGCGTATGACCGATCCACACCGCATCGCCGACGAAGGCCGACAATTGCGGCCAAACCTCTACGAAGGATGGGGCGGAGGCGACCTTGGCGTCGTCGATACCGTGAATTTTGGAGACCGCCGCAGGTATCGGCTCGCCCGGCTGCACCAGACTGCGGAACGAGCTCTCCGGCCGGATTCGTCCGCTCAGCAGCCGCACCGCCGCGATTTCGACAATACGCGCCTTCGTTGGATCAAGCCCCGTCGTCTCGGAGTCGAGC
>JBKKAF010000146.1:0-12588 GCA_046714775.1 Xanthobacteraceae bacterium
GTTTTTTTTTCCCCCCCCCGGTGGGGGGGGGGGGGTTGGGGGGGGGGCAAACCCGGCGACGCCGGCTCAAGTAAGGACCCCCACCCCGGCGCTTCGCGCCGACCCTCCCCACAAGGGGGAGGGTGGCCGTTCAACGCTGCTCGCCCTGACCGAGTGGCCGAGTCTCAGCGGATTGGACGACGACAAGGCGGAGGCCGAAATCGGCTGGGTGATCGATCTGGTCACCGCCGTCCGTTCGGTACGCTCCGAGATGAACATCCCGCCGGCCACGCTGATTCCGCTGTTGCTCGCCGGTGTATCCGCCGTCACCGATGCACGGGCCGGGCGCTGGAGCGAGGTGATCCGGCGGCTGGCGCGGCTCTCCAGCATTTCAGTTTCGTCCACTGTCCCGCAGGGCGCCGTGCAATTGCTGGTGCGTGGCGACGTGGCGGCATTGCCGCTCAAGGACGTGATCGACTTTTCCGGCGAGCAAGCACGCCTGGAAAAGGAGATGCAGCGGGTCGCATCCGACATCGCCCGCATCGATGCCAAGCTCGCCAATGCCGATTTCGTCAAACGCGCGCCGGAAGAAGTGGTCGAAGGCGAGCGCGAAAAGCGCGAAGAAGCGGAGGGCCGCCGCACCAAGATCATCGAGGCGCTTGAGCGGCTGAAGGGCGCCGCGTGATATTTCTCGTCTGTTAGGAGCCTAGTCCATCGATGGCCAATGTGAAGCTGACGCTCGCCTGCTGGGACTACGATCGCACCCGTCCATTGATGGACGGCCGCGTGAAACCGGAAGGCATCGATCTCGACATCCAGGTGCTGCGCCCGCGGCAGACTTTCCAGCGCATGCTGGACGACCAGGAATTTCACGTCTCGGAAATGTCGCTCGCCTCCTACACGTCGCTGATCGGCCGCGGCGACTGTCCCTTCGTGGCGATCCCGGTGACGCTCTCCAAGATCTTCCGCCACTCCTGCATCTATGTGCGCAAGGGCGCAGGCATCCACAAGCCCGAGGACCTCAAGGGCAAGCGGGTCGGGACCAGCCAGTTCAGCGCGACGGCGGTTGTGTTCATGCGCGGCATGTTGCAGCACGATTTTGGCGTGGCGCCGTCCGACATGCATTGGTTCATGGGCGGGTTGAACACGTTTGTCGAAAAGCCGTTGATCCCGCTCGACCTCCCGAGCAACCTCAAGCTGGAGTTCCTGAGCGCCGGCAAAACGCTGGAAGGCATGTTCGCGGCCGGCGAGCTGGATGCGTTGCTGTCGGTCTACATTCCGTCGCTGTTCCTCAACGGCTCGCCCGACATTGCGCGGCTGTTCCCGAACTACAAGGAGGTGGAGCGCAACTATTACCGCCGCACCCGCATCTTTCCCATCATGCACACGGTGGTGCTGCGCAAGGACGTGCATCGCGAGCATCCGTGGGCGGCGCGCAGTCTCTACAAGGCCTTTTGCGAAGCCAAGAGCCTTGCCGTCGACGGGCTCTACGACACCGACGCATTGCGCGTGGCGTTGCCATGGTTGCTGAGCCACGTCGAAGAGGCCTGGGAGGTCTTTGGCAAGGATTTCTGGGCCTATGGTCTGGAGCCGAACCGGCCGACCTTCGAAGCCATCGGCCGTTATGTGCACGAACAGGGCATCTCGCCGCGGGCTGTCTCTGCCGACGAACTGTTCCTTCCAGACATAGTCTGATCAACGGTGGCCGGGTCAGGAATGGGCCCGGCCGCTTTCGTTTGCGCTTGCGAGCTTGCGCCTGTGTTCGCTACGCGTCATGCGACCAGAAGGGCCGGCTCAAATAGGGCGATGCTTGCAGGCCGTAGCGCCAAGGATGCTCGACGGCTTTGGTGATTCCGATGCGCGGGCCGCATACGATTACCGGTTTCCTGAGGCGGGCGTGCAGTTCAAACGGGGGGACATCGAGCGCCAAACCGTTCTGCGCCTGCGTGATGCCGAGCGCCTGGCACAAACGCCCCGGTCCGGAACACAACAAACGCTCCTCCGCCACACCGCGCCGGCGCCGCATGGTCGAAATGCCGTCAGTCGGCGCCAGTGCGCGGATCAGCACCGCGCTCGCGCTGCCTTCACGTTCGCAAACGAAGTTCAAGCACCAGTGAATGCCGTAGGAGCGATAGACATAGGCATGGCCGGGGGCCCCGAACATGATGGCGTTGCGCTCGGTGCGCCCACGGAAACTGTGCGCCGCCGGGTCGGTGTGGTGGTAGGCCTCGACTTCGACGATCGTTCCGCCGACGCCGCGGAACAGCAGTGTGGCGCCGATCAGATCCGGCGCGACCTTGTGAACGCTGCGCGCAAAGAACGCGCGATCAATCAGACGGGACTGCGGCATGGGGTGGCGAAAATACGGGTGCGAAGGCGCCTGCGCGCTATTCACTTCAGGTGCCGGGTTTAGGCAAGAGGAATTCACGATCTACCGGGCAGCAGGGGAGATCGGGCGTCATGCCATGACGCGCGATAGCTAGCGAGCCAGATCGAGCTTCTCCAACGGTTCCAAAGCCAGCTCATAGGAAGTCCGCGCCGCGCCCCAATGCTTGCCGAACACGCGGATCGGAACCGCGACGGTGCGTAGGATCTGTTTTCCGTTACCGAAGTCGCGCATGTATTGCTGGATCAAGTAGGGCCGGGTGTTGCGGGCAGCGCCCAGCCTGGTCGGGTCGTCGTAGATACGACGGTTGCGGCAATTGTCGGTGTTCCAGGCCGGATCGTCGGGCCGCTGCGGCTGGGAGTGAGCGGGCCGGTGGACCGGGATGTAGCCGTTGCGGTCGATCGCCACACACAAGATCATGCGCGGGTCGCGCTTGAGCAGCGGGTTCTGGATCGGCGGCAGGATGGATTCGAGCAGATCGAGAAAACGCGTGCGGTATTGCAGCGGATTGGTGTCTTCGATCGGCACATAGTCGTTGTCGAACAGTGCGTCGAAACTGATTTTTCCGGTGGAAACGGCTTCCTCGAAGGCGGCGGACATTTTCGCGGCGGCCGCGACCGCATGGTCGATGAATTGGCGGTTCTCGGCCCGGATGGCGGCGAGCTTGGCATCGAGAGCGGCCCGCGCCGGCGGCTCGAGATGGGTGAATTCGAGATGCAGCCCGCGCGCCGAGCGGTTGGCGACCCGGACCCGGACCGGTCCGATACCGGGGATGGTCGCGTCGGTCGTGGCTCCGAGCGCGAGCCGATCGGAGCCGGCAGAGCGTATGAGCATCCCGCCCTCGGACAGATCGACAGTCTCTCCTCGCAGGACCGCACCCTGTGCCTGCAGCGTGATCGCAAGGTCGCAGGGCAACCGATCGTAACGGCGCCGGTCGCCGATCTCGGTCTGGCGCAGGAACAGTACGAAGCGGCTCTTCAGATCGGAGGCCAGTTCCAACGCCGATCGGCTCGAATGGTCCGCCATCTCGCCATGCCCGCTGGCATCGGTCGCCGCCCGCTCAATCTCGGTTACCCCGTCGGCCACCGTGGTGACGAACCGCGATGAGTCGTTGGCGGCGCGTGCCAAGTCATTCGTGGTCGAGGTTTGTTGAACTGCCGCGCCGGCGACCGCCGTAAAAACCGGCTGGATCGATTCCATGACTTCCGTGATCCGATTGACGGCGGCAATCGACTGGGCGGCATCGCGCTGCAATTGGCTGATCCTGCCGGCGATTTCCTCGGTCGCCTTCTGAGTCTCGACGGAAAGCGCCTTGACCTCGTCGGCCACCACCGCGAAGCCTTTGCCGGCCTCGCCGGCGCGCGCGGCTTCGATCTTGGCGTTTAGCGCCAGCAGATTGGTCTGCTTGGCGATGGCGGCGATCAAATTGACCACATTGCCGATCTCGTTCGAGGAGGATCTCAAGCCATCGAGGCTGCGTGCCGCCGCGCCGGCGACCTGATGGGCCTCGTCGGTCAATCCGCTGGCATCGTTGACCTGCCGGCTGATCTCGGTCGCGGAGGCGGCGAATTCTTCGGTCGCTGCGGCAAGCTGGACGGCGTCATCCTTGGCGCCGCGGGATTGCTTGCCGAGCGCTTCGCTGCGTTGCCGGATGGCAGCGAGCGCCTGGGCGGTGGCGCTGGTGCCGCGCTGCACCGCGTTGGTGGCATCCTGCACGCCGCTGATCATGGAAACGAGATCCGCTTCCAACAGATCGATGGTCTCGCGCAGCACGTCGAGCCGCGATCCATGGAGGGGTGCTGCCGGCTCGACCTCCGGGACCGAGGGGGGCGCTACCACGATGGGCAGGCTGTCGCTCGCCTTTCCGGACGCGCGGCGGCGAAGCAGACGATCAAGGACGTCGAGCAGCATGCGCTGTCTTTGCCGAGGCGGCTTTGCATGGCGCGGCAGCCGGCCTCGCCAACCGCAGACACGATTAACCAATGGTGACCGAACCTGCAGAAGCTGCCAGCCAATCCTTTCAAGACCCTAAAAGCCGAGGCTTGCTGACCGGCTTATCTGTGGCGCGCCGGCAACAGGTGGACAACATTTCAGCTTGCCTGGCAGCGGACGATCCTGCGCCGCGATTTGGCCACACCGGTCTCTGAAATCGATCGCAACACATTGCCTTGCCTCCGATTTCGCCCACGCGCGGGCGGCGCGGACGGACGAGGGGGGTCGAAGGGTCGAAGGGTCGAAGGGTCGATGGACGCCAAGACAAGTCTCAACAAGACAAGTCTCAACAAGACAAGTCTCAAAGCGAGGCTGCCCAGCCGGCATGTCACCGAAGGGCCGGAACGCGCGCCCCACCGCTCCTATTACTATGCGATGGGTCTCACCACGGCGCAGATCCATCAACCGTTCGTCGGGGTCGCCACCTGCTGGAATGAAGCCGCCCCCTGCAACATCGCTTTGATGCGTCAGGCCCAGGCGGTGAAGAAGGGCGTCGCTGCCGCCGGCGGTACGCCGCGCGAGTTCTGCACCATCACCGTCACCGACGGCATCGCGATGGGCCACGAGGGCATGAAGTCCTCGCTGCCCTCGCGCGAGGTGATCGCGGATTCGGTCGAGCTGACCATGCGCGGCCACGCCTATGACGCCCTGGTCGGGCTCGCCGGCTGCGACAAGTCGCTTCCCGGTATGATGATGGCGATGTGCCGTCTCAATGTGCCATCGATCTTCATCTATGGCGGCTCGATCCTGCCGGGCACCTTCAAGGGTCAGCCGGTCACCATCCAGGACGTGTTCGAGGCGGTTGGGAAGCATTCGGTCGGCGAGATGTCCGACGCCGATCTGGCCACGCTCGAGCAAAACGCCTGTCCGTCGGCCGGCGCCTGCGGCGCCCAGTTCACCGCCAATACCATGGCAACGGTGTCCGAGGCGATCGGGCTGGCTTTGCCCTATTCAGCCGGCGCCCCGGCGCCCTACGAGATCCGCGACGCCTTTTGCATGACCGCGGGGGAGCAGGTGCTGGATTTGATCAAGGCCGGCTTGCGGCCCCGCGATATCGTCACGCGCAAGGCGCTCGAGAATGCCGCCGCTGTGGTGTCGGCAACTGGCGGCTCGACCAATGCGGCGCTGCATCTGCCAGCCATCGCCCACGAATGCGGGTTGAAGTTCGATCTGTTCGACGTCGCGGCTGTCTTCAAAAGGACACCTTACATCGCAGATTTGAAACCGGGCGGCCGCTATGTCGCCAAAGACCTGTTCGAAGCTGGCGGTGTTCCGCTGCTGATGAAGACCTTGCTCGATCACGGTTACCTGCACGGCGACTGCATGACCGTGACCGGCCGCACCATTGCCGACAATCTCAAGCGCGTGAAGTGGAACAAGGATCAGGACGTCGTGCGCCCGGCCAACAAGCCGCTGCTTTCGACCGGCGGGGTCGTCGGGCTTAAGGGTAATCTCGCCCCCGAGGGCGCGATCGTTAAGGTTGCCGGCATGAGTAACTTGAAATTTTCCGGACCGGCGCGCTGCTTCGACGGCGAAGAGGCCTGCTACGAAGCAGTCAGGAAGCGGAACTACAAGGAAGGCGATGTCCTCGTCATCCGCTACGAAGGTCCGATCGGCGGTCCCGGCATGCGTGAGATGCTCGCGACCACGGCCGCACTCTACGGTCAGGGTATGGGCAACAAGGTGGCGCTCATCACCGATGGGCGCTTCTCGGGTGCGACGCGCGGTTTCTGCGTCGGACATGTCGGTCCGGAAGCCGCGCTCGGTGGCCCGATCGCGCTCGTTCGCGACGGCGATGTCATCGAGCTGGATGCCGACAAGGGTGTGCTCGACGTCAAGCTCAGCAAGGCTGAGCTCGACAAGCGCCGGAAAGCCTGGAAGCCCAGGAAAACCGATTTCACCTCCGGATATCTCTGGAAGTACGCCCAACAGGTGGGACCGGCGCGCGATGGCGCGGTGACGCATCCGGGCGGAGCGGCCGAGAAGGCGTGTTATGCGGACATATGATGTCGTGTTGAGTATCGGCTTGATCGGCATTGCGCTCGGCCTGCCGCCGGCGGCGAGCTTCGATGGCACGCGCACCCCGGAACGAGCGCCGATCACAGGTCCGCTTCCCGGCTCGGCCCCGCCCGATCTGGGGCCGGCGACACCGCTGGCTGCGGTGCCCGCCGCGCCCCATGTCGCGCCGCGTGCCAATCTCACGCCATTCGAAGCCTTCCGGTCCGGAACCCTGGCGCTGCGCACCGGCAAGACCGCCCAGGCCTTGGCCGACCTCGAATACGCTGCCGAGCAGGGCGTGCCGGCCGCGCTCTGGAAACTCGGACGCATGTATACCGACGGCGATGGGGTGGAAAAGAACGCGATGCGTGCGTTCGGATATTTCCGCCGCCTGACCAATACTCATTCGGAGACGTTACCGGGAACTTCACAGGCGCGCTTTGTAGCCAACGCTTTCGTGTCGCTCGGCCATTACTATCTGGAGGGGATACCGGAAGGCGTGAAAGCCAATCCGAGGCGCGCCCACGAGATGTTCCAATATGCCGCGTCGTATTTCGGCGATGCGGATGCGCAGTTCAATCTCGGCCGGCTCTATCTTTTCGGGCAAGGCACGGTGCGCGATCCAATCCAGGCGGCGCGCTGGTTGCGCCTTGCGGCGATCAAAGGCCACCACAGCGCGCAAGCGTTGCTCGGAACCATGCTGTTCAAGGGCGAGGACGTTGCGCGCCAAGCCGCGCTCGGACTGTTCTGGCTGACCGTGGCAAAGGACGGCGCAGGCTCCAATCACACGTGGATCACGGAGACCTACAGCAACGCGTTCGCCGAGGCCAAGGTGGAAGAGCGTGCCATGGCCTATAAGTATCTGGAGAATTGGCTGCGCCGCCGCCCGCGCGAATAGGGCCTAGCGCGAGCGAAGCCGCCCGCTACCTGAGGCCCCCGCTACTTGCGGTCCAGATCGAGCTCGACCACCACCGGCACATGGTCGGACGGCTTTTCCCAGCCCCGCACATGGCGATCGATGTCCGCCCGGACCAGGCGGTCGGCGGCCTGCGGCGACAGCAGGACATGGTCGATCCGGATGCCGTCGTTCTTGGGCCAAGCGCCCGCCTGATAGTCCCAGAACGTGTAGAGACCCGGCGCATCGCTCCCGGCGCGCACCGCCTCGGTCAGGCCGAGATTGCAAAGGGTCCGAAATTTTTCCCGGGTGGCCGGCAGAAACAACGCGTCGCCCTGCCAGGCCGCCGGGTTGCGGGCGTCGATTGCACTCGGGATCACATTGTAGTCGCCGGCCAGAACCAGCGGCTCTTCCAACGCCAAGCGCTCAACTGCATACTGAATAAGCCTGTCCATCCATTTGATTTTGTAGGGATATTTTTCGCTCCCGACCGGGTTGCCGTTGGGCAGATAAATCGAGGCGACCCGGACAATCCCACGCTCGGTCGATATCACCGCCTCAATGAAGCGGGCATGCTCGTCGCTGGCATCGCCCGGCAGGCCGCAGGTAACGTCATCAAAGCGATACTTTGACAGGATAGCCACGCCGTTGAAGGCCTTCTGGCCATGCACTGCGACATTGTAGCCGAGCGACTCAAAGGCCTCCCGCGGAAAGGCCGCATCGACGCATTTGATCTCCTGCAGGCAGACGACGTCAGGCTGCCGGTCCGACAACCAGGCCGCGGTGTTCTCCATCCGCTGCTTGATGGAATTGACGTTCCAAGTAGCAATACGCATGACACACGCAGTGTTTATGGCTGTTCAACCCATGCCCAGGCCGCCCCCCGACTGCGGGAAACGGCACCCAGGAGGGCCGCTGTTTACGCTGTTTTGATCGCCGGGCGAAGTACACCATGGGTGAGGTATGGTATAAGTGCCGGCCGATAAACCAAAAAGAACGATGATAGGTGCGGCTAGGGCGGGATAGGAAAGCGAGGGAGCCCGGGCGGGGCGATGAAAGCCCGGCCGATACACAATGAAGCAAAAGACTTTGGTGATCGGGGTAGCTGCGGTGCTCGCCCTGGCGGGCGTCTTCGTGGCGACAAGAAGCCTTTGGTCGCCGGAAGGCGCGGTGGCTCAATCTTCCCAGCGAACGCAGCCCAGCGTGCCGGTCGACGTCGCGCTCGCCGTGAGAAAGAAGGTCCCGGTTCTGATCGAATCGCTCGGCACGGTGACTCCGATGGCCAGCGTCGCGGTGAAGAGTCGCGTCGACAGTGAAATCTCGGCCGTGCATTTCCAAGACGGCGCCATGGTGCGGCAGGGCGACCTGCTGTTCACCCTCGACACGCGCGCGATCGAGGCTCAGATCCGGCAGGCCGAAGGGGCACTGTCACGCGATCGCGCCCAGTTGGAAGGTGCCGAGCGCGACGTGCGCCGTTATACCGAACTGGCAGCCAGGGGAGCGACCCCCGTCACCAATCTGGACAATGCAAAGACCCAAGTCGGGGTTTTTCAAGGGGCGGCCAGGTCCAACGAGGCGTTGCTCGATAGCCTGAAGGTCCAGCTCAGCTATGCCACAATTCGGGCCCCGATCGCCGGGCGCGCCAGCATGGCTGCGGTCAAGGCCGGCAACCTGGTCCGGCAAGCCGATGCGACACCGCTTGCCACCATCATCCAGGTCGATCCCGTCTATGTGAGCTTCACCGTGCCGCAGCGTCATTTGCCGCATGTGCGCCAAGCGCTGGCGGCGGAGAGTGCGACGGTCGAGGTCACCATCCCGGGCGACGCGAAGCGTGCCGAAGGGCATGTGACCATGATCGAAAACACGGTCGATGCCACGACCGGCATGATCACCATCCGCGCGACGATGCCGAACAAGGAACAGGTGTTGTGGCCCGGCACCTTGGTCACGACGCAACTGACGTTGCGCACCGAAGATGCGGTCACCGTCCCGTCGGCGGCGGTGCAGGTGAGCCAGGAAGGCTCGTTCGTCTTTGTGGTCAAGGACGGCATCGCCGCAAAGCGTCCCGTTACGGTCGCGCGCGTCTATGGCGCGGGATCGGTCATCGAAAGCGGTCTTGTGGACGGCGAAACGGTCGTGACCGAGGGTCAACTGCGGCTCTCCAACGGTGCCAGGGTTTCGACGCGAGAGCCGAAGGCGGGGACATAATATGGTCCTCTCGGAATTCTGCATACGCCGTCCGGTTTTCACCACGCTGGTCACCGCCACCATCGTCGTGTTCGGCTTTTTCGCTTACCGGCTGCTGGCAGTGGCGGCCTTGCCGGCGGTCGACTTTCCGACCATTTCCATCAGCGCCCAGCTTCCGGGCGCCAGTCCGGAAACCATGGCGGCGTCGGTGGCGTCGCCGATCCAGCGCCAGCTCTCGACGATCTCGGGCATCAGCTCGATGACCTCCACATCGGCGCTCGGCCGCTCGCAGATCACCATCCAATTCGATCTCAACCGCGATATCGATGCGGCGGCGCTCGACGTGCAGACCGCCTTGTCGGCGGCGGCGCGGCGGCTGCCGATCGAAATGACCACCCCGCCCAGCTTCCGCAAAGTCAATCCGGGCGATTTTTCGATCCTGTTCATCAGCATGGTCTCCGACACGCTGCCGCTGTCGACCGTCAACGATTACGGCGAGAGGCTGGCGCAGCAGATTTCGCAGCTGCCCGGCGTGGCCCAGGTCGACGTGAACGGCGCGCAAAAATTTGCCGTCCGCGTGCAGGTCGATCCGGTGGCGGCGGCGGCGCGCGGCATTTCGCTCGAAGAAATCCGCAGCGTGGTGGCAAAGGCCAATTCCAGCTCCCCGGTCGGGACGCTTTATGGCGCTCGCCAGAACGTGACCCTGGTGGCCTCGGGCGCTATGCGGCATGCCGAGGAATATCGCAAGGTAGTAGTGGCCTATCGCAACGGCGCTCCGGTCAAGCTCGATGAAGTCGCGACCGTGATCGACGGCGTCGAGAACGACAAGATCGCCACTTGGTTCAACAATGACCGCGCTATCGTGCTGGGCATCCAAAAGCAACCCGGCGCCAATACGGTTGCAGTGGTCGACGCGGTTCGTGAGCGACTGCCGGTCTATCAGGCGCAGGTGCCGGCGGGGATCAAGCTGCAAGTCCTCAACGACCGCTCAGCATCGGTCCGCGAGTCGGTGGCCGATGTGCAATTCACCCTGATGATCTCGATCGCGCTCGTCGTGCTGGTGATCTTTCTCTTCCTGAGATCGCTGCCGGCGACGATCATTCCCGCACTGGCGGTGCCGGTGTCGCTGATCGGCACCTGCGCGATGATGTATGCGTTCGGCTTCTCGATCAACAACATGACACTGCTCGCCTTGGCTCTGTCGGTCGGCTTCGTGGTCGATGACGCGATCGTCATGCTCGAAAACATCACCCGCCACCTCGAGAGCGGAATGCGTCCGTTCGAGGCGGCGCTCAAAGGTGCGCGTGAGATCGGCTTCACCATCGTATCGATCACCTTCTCGTTGATCGCGGTATTCATCCCCGTGCTGCTGATGGGCGGCATGGTGGGGCGCGTCTTTCGCGAGTTCGCCGTTACCATCACCGTGGCGATCGTCATATCGGCCTTTGTGTCACTGACTCTCACGCCGATGCTGTGCGCGCGGGCCTTGCGCGCCCACCGGGAAGGCGAGCAGCAGAACGCCGTGCTGCGCGTGTTCGAGGCTTTGTTCAAATCATGGCTGCGGGCCTATGAGTGGGCGCTCGACAAGGTGCTGGCCCGCAAGGCGATCATGCTTGGCATTACGGTGGTGACCTTGCTGGGCACGATCTGGCTCTACATCGTCGTGCCGAAGGGATTTTTCCCGAGCGAGGATACCGGCTTCATCTTCGCCACCACCGAGGCCAATTCCGACATCTCGTTTCCGGCGATGTCCAACCTGCAGCGTCAGGTCGCCGAGATCGTCCGCGCCGACAGGGCCGTCCTCTACGTGAACTCGACCGTCGGCCCCGGCGGGCCGAGCGCCACCGGCAATATCGGGCGCATGTTCATCGCGCTCAAGCCCAGGGCGGAGCGCAAGGAAAATGCCACCGCCATCATCACGCGCTTGCGGCGCTCCGCCAACGTCGTGGCGGGAATGGAAACTGTTTTCCGGCAGGTGCAGAACATCAATATCACCGGGCGCTTCTCCAAAGCCGAATATCAATACACGTTGCAATCAAGCGACACCGAAGCCCTCTACAAGTTTGCGCCGGAACTGCGCGACCGGATGGCCCAGCTCGACGCCGTGCGCGACGTCAGCATGGATCTCTACATCACAAATCCGCAGATGACGGTGGAGATCGACCGCGAGAAAGCCGCGGTCTACGGCATTTCGACCGATCAGATTCGGCAGGAAATGTTCAACGCTTTCGGCACGCGCCAGATCGCCACCATCTTTACCCCGGATAACGACTATGCCGTGATCATGGAGACCCCGCCGTCTTTCCAGACCGATACCTCGGCGCTGTCGCGCCTCTACCTCAAGACGTCGACCGGGCAGTCGGTGCCGCTCGACGCGGTCACCCGTCTGGTGCCGACGGTGGGGCCGCTGCTGGTCAATCACCAGGCGTCGCAGCCGGCGGTGACCATCTCGTTCAATCTGACGCCGGGGTTCTCGTTGGGCCAGGCGCAGGACGCCGTCGTTCAGGCGTCCGAGGACGCCCGCCTTCCGGCCTCGATCACGCGCGGCTTCCAGGGCGCCGCACAGGTGTTCGAGGAATCGCTGAAAGGGCAGGGTATCCTTCTGCTCGCCGCGATCTTCGCGGCCTATGTGGTGCTAGGGATTCTCTACGAGAGCTTCATCCATCCGATCACCATCATTTCCGGCCTGCCGTCCGCCGGCGTGGGCGCGCTGCTCACGCTGATGGCGTTCAAGATGGATCTGTCGGTCATCGCCATGATCGGCATCGTGATGCTGGTGGGCATCGTCAAGAAGAACGCGATCATGATGATCGACTTCGCGATCGAACGGCGGCGCGTGGGCTTAAGCGCCGAGGCCGCGATCCGGGAGGCGGCGCTACTGCGCTTCCGTCCCATCATGATGACCAGCTTTGCGGCGATCTTCGGCGCGCTGCCGATCGCGCTCGGCTCGGGCGCCGGCGCCGAGCTGCGCCAGCCGCTGGGTGTGGTGGTGGTGGGCGGTTTGTGCTTCTCGCAGATCTTGACCCTGTTCATCACGCCGGTCGTTTACATCTATCTCGACCGCTTCGACCGCATGCTCAAGCGTCGGCTGGAGCCGCAGTTGGAAGAAGTGCCGGAGCACGAGCGGCCAAAGGTCGTGGCGGCGGAGTAG
>JBKKAF010000147.1:0-9087 GCA_046714775.1 Xanthobacteraceae bacterium
AAGGCGCCTTCCGGCCGGACGAGTTCGAGCGCACCGAGGCCGGCTACAATTGCCTCGCCGAATATGTCGCGCGCGCCATCGCGCTCGGCGCCTTCGGCAAGGCGCTGCGGCCGGCGTCGCAGGCGCCCGCCAAGATTGCGCCGCCCGCTTCGCAATAGCGCGCCGCCGTCATGCCGTTGCCAATCCTATCTGCTTAAGCGCCGCACGGCCTAGGAGCCCGTAGGGGTTCGCCAAAGTCTCCGCCACTTCGAAATGATTGCAGGCCTCGCCGACCAAAAGCTCGGCCGGCTTGCCGGCGGCCTGCACGGCTGCAAAGAAGTCGCGGGTCTGGCGCTGGAATTCCGGCGTTTCCTCGGTGCCATAGGCCAGCACGATCGGGGTCGCGAGCCGGTCGAGATGGCGGATCGCGCTCAGCTCCTGTTCCATCGCATCGGTGAACTTCACATAGAGCGAACGCTTGGACAGCCGCACCGGCTTGAGATCGTACATGCCGCTGGCGAGCACCGCGCCCTTGACGAAATCGCGCGGCAGGTTTTCGCCCGACCAATCGCTGGTCAGCGCACAGCCGGTGAGATGCGAGCCCGACGAATGGGAGGTGAGATAAAGTTTTTGCGGATCGCCGCCCAAGCTTGCCGCATTGCGATGCACGAAGGCGATGGCGCGCCGCACCTGCTCGACCATGGGAAACAAGCTGCCGCCCGCCTCGTCGACATTGATGAAGTCGGGCACCACGAACGTGGCGCCGGCATTGACGAACATTTCCGCCGGGCCGCCGAAATCCTTCGCCGCCCCGGCGCGCCAGGCGCCGCCGTGGATAAAGACATTGATCGGCGCATTGCTCCGCTTGCTGCGGTAGATGTCGAGCTTCTCGATCTCGCTCGGCCCGTACGAGACGCGCTCGGGAGTTCCGAGGATTTCCCGCGCGCGCGCGCTTGCGGCATTGCGCCGCCGCTGCACCAGCGGCTGGTTGGGCGCATAGACCAGCTGGTCGTAGGCGTCGTCCAGCTCCTTCTGGTCCATGTCGAGCCAGACGCGCGGACCTTTGACCCGCGTCGCGGCACCCGCGGGCTCCGCCGTGTTGCCGGACACCCCACCTGTCACCGACACAATTCAGCTCCCTCATTCCCGCGCAAAATAACATGGCCGGTGCGGCAGAAAGACCGCTTGGCGCGGAGGTATTCGCTGGAAAATGGTTACGATACTAACTACTCTGCCGCAAGCGTTGGCAGTACAGCAGTGATGAGGACGAAGCCATGGAAATGAGCGTGTCAATCGGCGGCAATGGCAGCGACCGCGAGCAGGCGACGGCCATTCCGAAACCTCCTCGTACCGCCAACAGCAGCGATCTCGACGCCTGGCTCGCGCAGGTCGAGGAGATGGGCGAGCTCAAGCGCATCACCGCCGAAGTCGATCCCGATCTGGAAGCCTCGACCATCACCTATCTGGTCGGCCAGACCAAGAGCCCGGCGCTCCTCTTCGAGAACATCAAGGGCCATCCCGGCCATCGCGCGCTCTACAACATGATCGGCTGCAACATTTCGCGCTTCTGCCTGATGATCGGCGAGAAGCCGGTCGATCATCCGCTCAAGGCGATCAAGGCGCTGCAGCAGAAGATGGGGCGCAAGATGGCGCCCAAAGAGGTCGCACCGGAGACCGCCATCTGCAACAAGAACATCGTCACCGGCGACGACATCGACATCCGCATCTTTCCCGCGCAGCGCATGTGGCCGCTCGACGGCGGCAAATATCTCGGCACCGCCGACGCGGTGGTGACCAAGGATCCGGAAACCGGCCGCGTCAATGTCGGCACCTACCGGATGATGATCAAAGGCCCGCGCGAGATCGGCATCTACACTTCGCCCGGCAAGGACGCCACCATCGACCGCGAGAAGTGGTGGAAGATGGGCAAGCCGATGCCGATCGCCGCCTGCTACGGCATCGATCCGCTGTTGTTTCTGGTGGCCGCCACCAGCCTGCCGAAGACCGAGTGCGAATACGACTATTATTCCGGCATCAACGGCTCGCCGATCGAACTGTTCACCGGCGACGTCACCGGGCTGCCGCTGCCGTCGCGCGCCGAGATTATCCTGGAAGGCTTCGTCTATCCCGACGAGACCTTCGCGGAAGGTCCGTTCGGCGAGTTCACCGGCTATTACGGCCGGCCGGGCGGCCCCACGCCCTATATGCGGGTCGAGAAGGTGCGCTATCGCGACAATCCGACCGTGACCTGCGCGCTGATGGCGGAAGGTCCGGCCAACGAATGCGGGCTGTTCTGGGGAGCGCTGCGCTCCGCCGGCATCTGGGGCGACCTGCAAAAGCTCGGGGTGCCGGGTATCCAGGGCGTCTGGTCGATCCCGGAAGCGGCCGGCTGGGGCATCACCGTGGTGTCGGTCCGGCAGATGTATGCCGGGCACGCCGCCCAGGTGATGGCGCTGGCCGCGCAATGCACCGCCGGGGCCTATTTCGGAAAATACGTCATCGTGGTCGACGACGACATCGACCCGACCGACGTCAATCAGGTGCTGTGGGCGATGGCCACGCGCTCGCGTCCGGCACATTCCATCGACATCCTGCGCGAGACCTGGAGCACCTATCTCGATCCCAGCCAGAACCCGCCGGAAATCCGGCCGTGGGGATCGAAATGCCTGATCAACGCCTGCATGGAATATCGCTACATCAAGACCTTCTCCCGCCGCACCAAGCTGTCGAAGGCGGCCTATGACAATGTGGTGAGCCGCTGGCAGGAGCTCGGGCTCGACGGCAAGCCGCCGGTAATGACGATTTTCGAGGACGAGAAATTCCCGGCGCATATCGACTGAAAATCGCGATAACGCACCGGCGGCGCGTTTTCCGTCATGCGCGGGCTCGACCCGCGCATCCATCTTCTTGCGAAAAGCGATGGATTGCCGGGTCAAGCCCGGCAATGACACTCGTTACCCACTCACGATCATAGGCTACCGCCCGCTCATATTCTCGTGCATGCGTCGCAGGCTGCGGCGCACCACCGCAAGCTCGCGCACGGCCAATCCGGAAGCGGCCTGGCGTTCCAGCTGGCGCGCGATCGGAATCAGGCGGCGGACGATGGCGCGGCCTTTTTGGGTGAGCTGGACCACCACTTCGCGGCTGCTCCTTCGCGATCGCTTGCGGGTCACCAGACCCCGGCGCACCAGACGCGCCACCAGCCGCGACAAAGTCGAGGGATCGATGCTGGTCATGCCGGCGAGATCGACCTGGCGCTGCCCGCCATTGTTGGACAGCACCGCCAGCACCCGCCACATCGCGATGCTGAGCCGCTCTCCGACCAGCGCCTCGCGCGAAAACCGCGCCACCAACGCGGAGCCGAGGCGGTTGATCAGATAGGGCAGATAAAGGTCGAGTTTCAGACGCGGGCGCGCGGTCACGGACAGGCCCTTTATGCGGCACTATCGCGGCTTTTATGAAACTATCCCTGCCCTGTCAAAGCTTGAGAATTGCGTTTACAACAGTTGCACCTGCACCTAAACTTTCCTTCCGACGTTGTTGTGTGGGACCTTGGTGGACGCGCATGGCCTCGCCGGCCGGCCGGCGCGGGCTGCAAACGGAGTATCGGACATGGATTTCGGCTATTTCACGCTGAGCGACAATCACTACGACAACAATACCCGCGGCGCCAACGCGTTCGTCGCCGACATCACCGACGAGGCGCTCTATGCCGACCAGCTCGGCATGCATTCGGCCTGGATCGGCGAACATCATTTCAATTCGCTCGGCGTGCTGTCCTGCCCCGACCTGGTGCTGGCCTATATCGCGGCGCGCACCAAGCACATCCGGCTGGCTCCCGCCGTCACCGTGCTGCCGCTGCATCATCCGATCCGGGTGGCCGAGCAATGGGCGACGCTCGACCTGCTCAGCAACGGCCGGGTCGATTTCGCCGCCGGGCGCGGCTACGACAGCCGCGAATATCTGCCGTTCAACATCGACTTCGCCGACAATCAGGGCATTTTCGAAGAAGGCATGGAGCTCGTGCGCACGCTGTGGGCAGCGGACGGCCGCATCACGCATCACGGCAAGCATTACCAGTTCGACGACGTGCGCATCACGCCGAAGCCGGTGCAGCAGCCGCTGCCGGCCTATGTCGCCTCGTTCTCCAAGCCTTCGATCGAGCTCGCCGCGCGGCTCGGCTGCGGCTTGGTGGTGGCGCCGTTCGCCGCCGCCATGAGCTTCGGCGGATTGCAGCAGGTGGCCGAGCTCTACCGCGAGAGCTGCGTCAAGTTCGGCACCAAGCCGGGCCGGCTGATGTGCAGCTACTTCACGCATTTCGCCGACAACCCGCAGCAGGAGGCGGCGCAGCGTGCGCGGCAGATCCGCTATTACAAGGAATGCGTGATCCCGGCCTTCCCCGGCGATCCGAAAACCGCGCCGCCGAGCTACCGCTATTTCATCGGCATGGTGGAGCGGCTGCAGAAGATCAAGGCCGAGGATCTCACCGAGAATTCGGTGCTGATCGGCTCGGCCGCCAGCATGACCGAGACCCTGAAGAAGGTGGAGGCCGCCGGCTTCGAGGAAGTGATCCTCTACTTCAATGTGGGGCTGAAGCCGCACAACCAAGTGAAAGAAGAGATGGACCGCTTCATGCGGGAAGTGGCGCCCAACTTCGAAGGTAAGCACAAGCAGCGCGCGGCGTAGGCACTCTTCTCCCTCTCCAGCCGAACTCGGTTCACCCGAGTTCGGAATCTTAATTGGCCGAAGTCGGATAAATCCGCCTTCGGCTGGGGAGAGGGTCGGGGTGAGGGGGTTCTATTCTATCGAGAGGGCAGACCCCCCTCACCCGGCTCGCTTCGCTCGCCACCCTCTCCCCCCAGGGGAGAGGGATAAGAAGTGCGCGCGGCTTGCGGAATGACGGCGGGGGAAGCCGACGCGCGCTGCGCCAGGAGCCGCAGCCACAGATACTGCGCCACGTTCGTGTCCTGATACTCATCGACCAGGATATATTTGAACCGCAGCTGGTATTGCCGCAGCACTTCCGGGTTCTCGCGGAACAGCCGGATGTTCTCGATCAACAAGTCGCCAAAGTCCGCGGCGTTCAACACTTTCAGCCGCTCCTGATAGGATTTGTAGAGTTTCTTGCCCTTGCCGTTGGCGAAACTGGCGCCCTCGCCGGACGGCACCTGGTCCGGCGTCAGGCCGCGGTTCTTCCAGCCGTCGATCAAGCCTGCCAGCACGCGCGCGGGCCAGCGCTTCTCGTCGATGTCCTCGGCCGCCAGCAATTGCTTCATCAGCCGGATCTGGTCGTCGACGTCGAGAATGGTGAAGTCGGGCTTCAGCCCGACCAGCTCCGCATGGCGGCGCAGAACCTTGACGCCGATGGAGTGGAAGGTGCCCATCCACGGCATGCCCTCGACCACGCCGCCGACCATGGCGCCGACGCGGAGCTTCATTTCGCGCGCCGCCTTGTTGGTGAAGGTGACGGCGAGGATTTCCGACGGCCAGGCCCGCCCGGTGGCGAGGATGTGCGCGATGCGCGTGGTCAGCACGCGCGTTTTGCCGGTGCCGGCGCCGCCCAGCACCAGCACAGCGCCATCCAGGGTCTCGACCGCCTGCCGCTGTTCCGCATTGAGGTCGGCGAGATAGGGCGCCGCGGGGCGGGCGCGCGCGGCGATGCCGCCGGGGGCGGGCGCCGGAGCATTGCGGTCGCGGTGGTCGCGCTGTCGCGCTGCGTTGTCAGGCTCGGCCATACAATCCGTTCTGCGCCGGCGCTAAGTCCGGCGAATCCTCCGTCTCAAGATGGCACTCGGGAGGCCGGAAGTTTAGGGGTTATGCCTTGGCCGGCATCGCGATTCTGCGTCCGGCCGCTTCCGGCACCGGCAGCTTGGCATGGGCCGCGTGCATCTGCGCCAGGCATTCGGCCACGTCCGGCGGAAAGGCCGCGGTCTTTTTCGCAGTCATATCAACGTGCAGCGCCATGTTCTCGGAGGTCGCCGACATCCAGCCTTCGGTCGCGTGATAGAGCTGCTCGAAAAAATGCATGCGCTTGGTGTCATAGCCGAGCAGCTGGAAGGTGACGCGCACCGGATCGCCGGCGTGCAATTCGCGCAGATAGCGCACATGCACCTCGGCGGTAAAACAGGAGTGCTTGCGCGCCTTGACATAGTCGGGGCCGCAGCCGAGCAGGGTCAGCGCCTCGTCTACCGCGCGGTCGAACAGCACATTGTAATAGGCCATGTTGAGATGGCCGTTATAGTCGACCCAGGCGTCCTCGACCCGCATCGCCGAGGAGACGAAGGGCGCGAAAAACACCGGTTCGAGTTCAGTGCGGTCGAGCATCCCGGCATCCGGCATTCAGGCTGCGCCAAGGTCGCTACTAGAGCATGATCCCGAAAAGTGGGAACCGGTTTTCGGAAAAGATCATGCTCAAACAATAAGCTAGAGCGTGATTGCGATCAACCTGAAGCACTCACGCTCTTGAGCCCGCTCGCGCAAGCGAAAGTTCTGTGAAGCCGATCGTATCACCAACATTATCGGGCGTGGAGCACGAATTGAGGCGGAGTGTTGACGGCGTCAACGCCGCAGAAAATCCCTGACCTCGTCGAGAAACCGGCTCCAGGCCGGGTCGCTTTCCAGGATCAGGTGGTTGCGGCCCTCCAGCGCCACGAAACGCGCGCCCTTGATGCCGGCTGCGAGGCGGCGGCCTTCCTCGAACGGCTGCACGGCGTCGTCGCGGCAATGCAGCACCAGGGTCGGGACGCTGACGCGGGCAAGCAGGTCGCCGACATCGATCTCGTCCACCGCCTGACGGATGCGAACGGCATTTTCCGGCGAGGTTGTGACGCGTTGCAGGTCGTTGAACCATTGCATCTGCTCGGCCGAGCCGCCGGGCAGGAACAGCGAGGTAAAGATCTGTCGGAAGGCCGGATTCTCCTGGCCCCAGCCCTGGCGCATCAGGGTGAGCAGCGCGTCGGATTGTTCGATGTCCTTGGCCCCGCCGCGGCGGCGCTTGCCCTGTGCAAAACCGCCATAGAGAATGAGATGGCTGACGCGCTCGGGATGCCGCACGGCATAGGCGATCGAAACCGCGCAGCCTTGCGAAATGCCGAGCAGCGCAAAACGCGCGCTGCCGGTAGCCTCGACGACGCTTTCGAGATCGCGCGTGAACGCGTCGAGCGAAATATCGTCCACCTCCCAATCCGACAGACCGTTGCCGCGGGCGTCATAGCGGATCAGCCGGTGGGCGGCGGCCAATTCGTGCAACAGGGGGCTCCAGATCGGGCTCTGCCAGTCGTATTCGAGGTGATTGAGCCAATTCGCCGCCTTGACCAGCGGCGGACCCTCGCCGACCTCGGCATAGGCGATGCGCACGCCATCGGATGCCGTGCAGAAATGAATCTCTTGCCGTGCGGGTGCAGGGCTCGGTTGCGAGGGTGCGCTGTGCCCGACTGCCGGCATGGCCGCCGTTTGCTCGCTCACCTCACCGACAAAGCGGATGCCCTTGCGCGCGATGGTGCGGATCACTGCCTGCCGCTCGCCGCTGTCGCCGACCGCCTTGCGCGCGGCGTTGATGCGGCTGGTCAGGGTCGAGTCCGAAACGATCCGGCCACCCCATACCGCGGCGATCAGGTCATCCTTGCTGACCACGCGATCGCGATTGCGCAGGAGATAGACCAGCAGGTCGAACACCTGCGGTTCGACGGCGATCAGCGCGGACCCGCGTTTGAGTTCGCGCCGCTCCACATCCAGCACATGGTCGGCGAAATGGAATTGCACGTCGCCCCCGGCCGAGGCCGGCTCGCATTGGAGATGCCGGCGCAACGAGATTAACCGGAGTCCGCAGCGCCGCCTACTAATCAATTGAAAAGACGAGGGTTATGGAAACCGGCTGGGCGGTCCGGGCGGGTGAAAATCAAGCCCGTGTCAGGAAGAAATCAAGCTCGGCTCAAAGTCTTCACCCGGCTTGCGGGCCATCCTGCCGCCTCGGTCGCGACGGTCGCGATCGGGAGCGGACGGAGAACACCATGACCAGCCAGCAGCCCGAGGTCCGGCGGAACCAGGACGGCTCCATCGACTTCGATTTTTACCGGGAGCGGGCGAAAACCCTGCGAACCGCCGCGATCGGCGACGCCTGGCGGGCGATCGGCCGCGCGGTCGCGACGAGCGCGCGGGCTGCAGCAACATGGACGCGAAATAGGATGCTGCGGCCTGCCCGGCGCGATAGCGTGGTGCCTTGCTCGCCCGCGGGGCGGCGAATGGCCAGGAACGTCTCACGATGAAGCGCACGGCGAACCGAGGAGGGGGCGCAACGCCGCCGCCGCCCGCCGGCATCGTTGCGGTATTGCAGGCGCTGGCGGCCCGCTTCGGCAATGCTTTCTCGGCGGCGCCCTCGGTGCGCGAGCAGCACGCCAATACGCTGACCTGGCTGCCGAACCAGCCGCCCGACGCGGTGGTGTTCCCGCGCGACACCGCGGAAGTGCAGGAGGTCGTACACCTGTGCGCCGCGCATAAAATCCCCGTCATCCCGTTCGGCGCTGGCACCTCGCTGGAAGGCCATGTCAATGCGCCGCGCGGCGGCATTGCGGTGGACTTGCGTGAAATGAACCGCGTGCTGGCGGTGCATGGTTCGGATTTCGATTGCGTGGTGGAGCCCGGCATCACCCGCAAGCAGTTGAACGAGCAATTGCGCGACCAGGGCCTGTTCTTTCCGATCGATCCGGGCGCCGACGCTACCCTGGGCGGCATGGCGGCGACGCGCTGCTCGGGCACCAATGCGGTGCGCTACGGCACCATGAAGGACAATGTGCTGGCGCTGAAAGTGGTGACCGCAAGCGGCGAAGTGATGTCGACCGGCAGCCGCGCCAAGAAATCCTCCGCCGGCTATGACCTGACGCGGCTCATGGTCGGCTCGGAGGGCACGCTCGGCATCATCACCGAGCTCACGCTGAAGCTCGCGGGGATTCCGGAAGCGATCGCCGCCGGCATCTGTCCGTTTGCCTCGGTCGAGGCCGCCTGCAACGCCGCCATCCTCACCATCCAGTCCGGCATTCCGGTGGCGCGCATCGAATTGCTCGACGCGCTGCAGGTGCAAGCCTGCAACGCCTATTCCAAGCTGGCGCTGCC
>JBKKAF010000148.1:0-11035 GCA_046714775.1 Xanthobacteraceae bacterium
GTCGCGCACGGCTTACGCGGAATTTTATGCGCGCTGCCGCCGGCTTGGATCGTCTCTCGCCAAGGCCGGCATCAGGAAGGGCGACACGGTTTCCGCGCTGCTCGCCAACACGCCCGCCATGCTCGAATGCCACTACGGCGTGCCGATGACGCAAGGCGTGCTCAACACGCTCAACACAAGGCTCGATGCCGCGATCATCGCGTTCTCGCTCGATCACGCCGAGGCCAAAATCGTCATCACCGACCGCGAATATTCCAAGGTGATGAAGGAGGCGCTGGCGCTCGCCAAGGTGAAGCCGCTCGTGATCGACTACGACGACCCGGAATATTCAGGGCAAGGTTCAGAACTTGGCGAGCGGCTCGGCTCGATCGAATACGAAGAGTTCGTCGCCAAGGGCGATCCCGACTTCGCCTGGAAGATGCCGGACGACGAATGGGACGCCATCACGCTCAACTATACGAGCGGCACGACCGGCGATCCCAAGGGCGTCGTCTATCACCACCGCGGCGCTTATCTGCTGGCGATCGGCAATGTCCTCACCGGCGCGATCGGCAAGCAGCCGGTCTATTTGTGGACGCTGCCGATGTTCCACTGCAACGGCTGGTGCTTTCCCTGGTCGATATCGGTGGTGGGCGGCACCCATGTCTGCCTGCGCGCGGTGCGCGCGACGGCGATGTACGACCTGATGGCGACCCATGCGGTCACGCATCTGTGCGGCGCGCCGATCGTGATGGCGACGCTGATCAATGCCCCGGCGGAGGAGAAAAAGCCGCTGCCCCATGTGGTGGAATTTTTGACCGCCGCCGCGCCGCCGCCGCAGGCGGTGCTCGCCGGCATGCAGGCGGCCGGATTCAACGTGACGCATCTCTACGGGCTGACCGAGACCTACGGCCCGGCCACAGTGAACGAATGGCATCCGGCCTGGAACGAGCTCGGCCTGCCGGAACAGGCGGCGCGCAAGTCGCGCCAGGGCGTGCGCTATGTGCCGCTGGAAGCGCTCGATGTGATGGACCCGGACAGCATGCAGCCGGTGCCGCGTGACGGCGAAACCATGGGCGAAGTGATGTTCCGCGGCAATGTGGTGATGAAGGGCTATCTGAAGAACAAGTCGGCGACCGAGAAGGCATTCGCCGGCGGCTGGTTTCATTCCGGCGATCTCGGCGTGATGCATCCCGACGGCTATATCCAGCTCAAGGACCGCTCCAAGGACATCATCATCTCGGGCGGCGAGAACATTTCATCAATCGAGGTGGAGGACGCGCTCTACAAGCATCCCGCCGTGGCGGCCGCCGCGGTGGTGGCCAAGCACGACGACAAATGGGGCGAGACGCCCTGCGCCTTTGTCGAATTGAAGCCCGGTCAGAGCGCCACCACCGACGACCTGATCGGCTGGTGCCGCAAGAACCTCGCCGGATTCAAGGTGCCGAAGCACGTGGTGTTCACCGAACTGCCGAAAACCTCGACCGGGAAGATCCAGAAATTCAAGCTGCGCGAGATGGCGAAGGAGGTGTGATAGCCCTCCCCGCGCGCTGCCTCGGCGGTCAGATCCCGACCGAGGGCTGGTTCCGTTTGCCGCGACCGTCGACCAGTGACGGGATGACGGCGGCCTCCACGAACTTGCTGCGGAATTCTTCCGGCGACTGCGCGAAGTGCCGGCAGCCGGCGGCGTGCAATTCTTCGTAGTTGCCGTAGCCCCAGAGCGCGCCGACCGGCAGCACCCCGGTTTCGAGCGCCCCGACCACATCGTAGAGGCGGTCGCCCAGCATCAGCGCGTCCTTGCCGGCGAGTTTGGCCTCGGCCAGCGCGCGCGCGATCAACTCGCCTTTCGAATCTGTCTCGTCAAGGCCGGCGCCGATGACACCGCGAGTATAGCGGTCGAGCCCGAGATCGCGGGTGACCTGCACCGCGTAGTGCTCCGGCTTTGAGGTCACCACCCACGAACCGGCGCCCTTGCGCACGATCGCCTCCAGCATCTCCGGCACGCCGGGATACAGGCGATTGCGCGTGATGCCGTCGGCTTCGTAGGCCGAGCGGAAAGCATCGATGCCGCCGGCGATATCTTTCTTCGACAGGCCAGGCTTGAGGGTGCGGAACATCTCCGGCAGCGGCGTGCCGAGAAAGCGATCCAGTTCCTCGTCGGTTTGATCGGGAATGGCCAGCCCGTTGAGCGCCGCCCGGAATGACGAGAACAGCCCCTCGCGCGAATCGGTCAGCGTGCCGTCGAGATCGAACAGATAGGCCTTCATGACCTCACTCTAGCGCGTTCCGCGCGGCGCGTGAAATCCATTCACAGCGAGCCGCACTGTGCCGCAAGATCGTGCCGTTTCGGTAAACGCGTCAGCGGGGCGAAGTTTCCGAATCGGCGGGACACAGAACCGCCGCCATCATGCTGGCCATCTTCGCGACATGGCGGCAGTAGTTCTTGCGCGCCGCCTTCAGCAAAGCCGCCATGATCAATGCCGTGACCACAATACAGGTCAGCACCAAGGCGGCGCGCAGTTCCGCCGAGGCGGCGCTCGTGACGATCAACAAGACGAGCGCGACCGCCATGGCAGCCAGCGACAGCAGCAAATTCAATTGGAATTCGAGATGGTACCAATACTGTTCGCGGAGATAGGCGAGCTTCTCGACCCCGATGGTGTGGAGCGCCACCACTTCCGGATCGATATTGGTATCGAACGCCCCCTTGAGCCGAGGCGCCGCGTCCTTCAGCGAGGTCCAGCAGCGTTCGCGAATGCGCTGTGCCAGGGCGTCGTAGAGGGCGCAAAGGTCGGGATTGCTGCGCCTGACGGGGATACGCACCAGCCAATCGTTGATCCCCATGAACACCACGATATTGGAGATCAGTCCGATCAGGATCGACGCCGGAATCGCCAGCACGAGGGCAGCCTGATCTTTGGCTTTCACGAAATTCCAGAGCGGCGGTTCGGCGTTTAACATCCGCGCGACGTCGATCTCGAGTATGAGGATCGCCAGCAACCAGACCAAGCCGGGAAGAAAGGTCTTGATCAGGCTTCCGAATGTGAAGGCGCCGAAAATGTTCATCCGCCCCGCCCTGCGCACCGCGCATCGTCACGCACACCCCCGCTAAACTACTACAGGTTGCGCGGTTTTCCAATCGCCGTCCGGAGCGGCGGTTTGCCCCCAATGCGCTATGCTCGACATGCGCTATGCTCGCCTTGTTCCTGGGAGGGTCCGATGCCTTTCACTGCCATCGATCTGCGAATTGGCCTTGTGTCGTTGGCGGCCGCCATGGTCGCTCTCCTTCCGACGCCGGCTGCGGCCGCCGATTACTTTGCCGGCAAATCGATCGATCTTCTGATCGGCGCCCCGCCCGCCGGCGGCTATGACATCTATGCGCGCCTTGTGGCGCGCCATATCGGCCGGCACATTCCGGGCAATCCCAATATCGTGGCGAAGAATATGCCCGGCGCGGGCAGCGCGCGCGCCGCTGGCTTCATCTCGACGGTCGGGCCGCAGGACGGCACCGCGCTGGCCGCGGTGATGCCGGGCGCCATCATCGGTCCGTTGCTCGACGAGAAAGCCGAGACGCTGTTCGATCCCACCAAGGTTCGCTACATCGGCACCGCCAACAGCGGCACGCGGGTCTGCGTCACTCTCAAGAGCTCGAAAATCGGCAGCTTCGACGACGCGCAGACCCAGAAGGGCACCTTTGGCGGCGTGTCGAACAACGATTCCACCATGGAATACGGTTATCTGCTCAAGCACACCGCCGGCGGCAAATATGACGTGGTGGCCGGCTATCGCGGCACGGCGGAAATCGCGCTGGCGATGGAGCGCGGTGAAGTCGACGGACTATGCGGCTGGGACTGGTCGAGCCTGAAGTCGCAACGGCCCGCATGGATCGCGGAGAACACGGCCAACGTGCTGGTGCAGGTCGGCCTCGACCCGCATCCCGAACTGACGCGCATGGGCGTTCCGACGATCTGGAAATATCTGAAAAGCGACGAGGATCGCAAGGTGGTGGAGCTGGTGGTCAGCCAGCAGGTTTTCCTGCGTTCCTATATCGCGCCGCCCAACACGCCGCCGGAGCAGTTGAAAATATTGCGTGCGGCGTTCGACGCGACGATGAAGGATCCGCAGTTCCTGGCCGAGGCGGAGAAATCGCGCGTCGAGATTACGCCGTTGTCGGGAGAGAAGGTGCAGGAGTTGGTGCAGAAGCTCTACAGCACGCCGAACGACGTTGTAGAGCGGGCGCGCAAGGCGATCAGGCAATAGCGAGAGTGAAGCCGCGAGGGCGCAACGCAACTCTTCCGCCGCTCGGTGCGACGGCGCAAGCACTCAAAAACAATGACAATCGGTTTTGCGTGCTAGTGGACGCTGGCTTCCTGCTGGACGCGCGCGATCTCGTCCTTCACCAGCAATTTTCGGCGTTTTAATTCGGCGATCCTGAGAGCATCTGTCGACGGGTGGATCTGAGCTTCGGTGATTTCTTCTTCGAGTGCCTGGTGCCGTCTTTCGAGTTCCGCAAGATGCGTTTGCATGGACATGTGGGCGATCTCCTCATGCCGGGGGCTGCCTGACCGCAAGAGTTTACACCAGGTCGGGCAAAAATTGGACACGGTCTTATTGTGCAGCGCAGCAATTCCACAAAGTGCGTTAGTATGGGGCCGCCTGACCTTGAACCGGCGATGCTAACCAGGGATACTTTCCCAGGTTTCGGCGCTCGCCGCGGGCGGGCCGCCAGCCGGAGCTCGAATCAGCGGTGGCGATGAGCAAAGAGGAAGAACGCGAATTGCGGGAGCAATTGGCGCGGCTGCTGCAGGAGCACCGCGACCTCGACGCAGCGATCGCCGCCCTGCAGGACTCGCTTGGCTCCGACCTGATCCAGGTTCAACGCCTGAAGAAGCGCAAGCTTTATCTGCGCGACCGCATTTCCTTCATCGAAGATCAGCTCACGCCTGACATCATCGCCTGAAGCGGTCGCGGGTGCTCACCACCGCCACCGAAGACACTTTGTCGTTCCAGTCCCCCAGCGTCGCAAAGTTGGAGACTGAACGTTCGAGGTGGATGCAGCGGCCTTCGAACTTGTGGTGCTCGCACATGGCGACACGCAGGCCGGGCGGAATGATGGCCGATGAGAACGTGTCGTTCAGGCTCAGGGCAACGAGCGATGCCGCGCGCTGCCCGGCCGCCAAGCACAGCCGCCGTCCCTGGAAATTGACGTGCTCGAAAAAGCAGGCGACGTCGGCGCGAGCCTGCGCCAAAGCGGGCGATGGTGCCGGTAAGGCCAAGACGATGCCGCACATCGCCAGGCCCCAGGTGCGTGCCGCCATTCCCATCGGAATGCTCCGGACGGTCAGCCGCAAGGCTGCGGGTGCTTTTTCAGACTGTCAGTATACCGGCGCCGGCGCACACTCACCATGTCCCGGGCGTAGCGAAGCACAAGTGAAACGCAGTGGTGCGCTGCAGACCCGGGACCCCGGTGCTTCCGGGCAGTGATGCAAACCTTACCGGGATCCCGCGTCTGCCGTGCACCGCTATTCGCGCTGCAGCGCGCGCGGGAAACGCTGCTGGGAATGAAAATAGCCCGGGGGCAAATGCCCCGACCTTGACCGTCAATCCGCGCAGCGGCGCGCTATTCCGGCTCGATGCCGGCGGCCTTGATGACGGCGCTCCAGCGCGCGGTTTCGCTCTGCACGAACTTGCGCATGTCTTCCGGGCTGCCGCCGGCGGCCTGCAGATTGAGGTCGCGGAAGCGCTTCTGGGTATCCGGGGCCTTGAGCACTTCGTTGACCGTCCGGTTGAGCTTGGCGATGATCGCCGCCGGCGTCTTCGGCGGGGCACTGATCGCGTTCCAGGTGTCGGAGATGAAATCCGGCACGCCGGCTTCGATCATGGTCGGAATATCCGGCAGGATCTCGATCCGCTTGTCGGTCGCCACCGCCAGGATGCGCGCCTTCTTGCCTTCATGCAGCTTGGTCGCGGCCGACAACTCCATAAAAATAAAGTCGACATGGCCGGCGACCAGATCGTTGAGCGCCGGCGCGGTGCCTTTATAGGGCACATGCACCAGCTTGCTTTTGGTCAGGTTGGCGAGCAGTTCGGCCGTCAGGTGCGAGGTGGTGCCGACACCCTGCGAGGCATAGTTGAACTTGCCCGGATTGGCCTTCACCATGGCGATGAATTCCTGCGCCGTCTTGGCCGGGAAATCGTTCTTCACCAGCAGTACATTCGGGAACCGCGACATGATCGCGACCGGCTCCAGTTTGGCCGGGTCGAAGCCGAGCTTCTTGTAGAGCACGATATTGGTGGTGAGCGGCGCCGGCTGCGAGGTCATCAGGGTGTAGCCGTCGGGCTCGGCAGCGAACACCGCTTCGGCCGCGATATTGCCGCCGGCGCCGCCGCGATTTTCGATCACGAAGGTCTGGCCCAGGCGTTCGCGCAGCTTGTCCGCCAGAATGCGCGTCACGGTATCCACACCGCCGCCGGCCGGAACGGTGACGATGACGCGCACCGGCTTGTTCGGGTAATTGGCCGCCGGGTCCTGAGCGGCGGCCGGTAGACCCGCCAGCAGCGAGCCGCTCACGGCGATCAGGGCCAAAAATCTCAACATCGTCTTGCTCCTTGGCAACTGAGGGAAATAGCTGCACCGACAATAGCGCATCGGCGGTTCGCCTATAATGTGGCACATTGCGCCCGGCCGGATAAAGGCGACGGCGACCCGCCGCCGGCCCCATGCCGCACTCATTTGACAGGGCGGAAGCGATCGAGACAATCACCGCCTGCTGCTTCAGATCGACCGATGGCTGGTGTGGCGGTTCCTCGGACACGAGGCGGGGTCAGGTGGTCTTCTCGTCGATCCCATTCTTGTTCTACTTCCTGCCGGTTTTCCTGATTGGCTATTGCGTCCTGCCGGGCATCACGGCGAAGAACCTGTTCCTCCTGCTTGCCTCGCTCATCTTCTACGCCTGGGGGGAGCCGTGGTTCGTTCTGGTGCTGGTCGGGCAGATCGCCCTGAACACTTGGTTGGCGGTTATGATCGGCGCCGCCGGGCGGCGCCGCACGCTGGCGACGGCGATCGGGGTCGCGCTCAACCTCCTCCTGCTGGGCATTTTCAAATATGCCGATTTCGCGGTTTCGACGGTGAATGCCGTGCTGCCGGGCAGCGACAGCACCTTCGCGCTGCCGGGACTGGCGCTGCCGCTCGGAATATCCTTCTTCACCTTTCACGCCATTTCCTATCTGGTCGATGTGCATCGCGGCCAGGTCGCCGCAAATCGCAACCCGCTCGAAGTCGCCGTCTATATCGCGATGTTCCCGCAGCTCGTGGCGGGTCCGATCATTCGCTACCACACCATTGCCCGGCAACTCGGCGCGCGCCGCATGGCGCTCGGGCGCGCCTCCGCCGGGATGCGCATTTTCGTCATCGGGCTCGCGCAGAAAGTGCTGATCGCCGACGAGGTGGCGCGCATCGCCGAAACCGTGTTCGACAAAGTCGGCCAGCCGAGCTTTACCGAAGCCTGGCTTGGCCTCGGCGCCTACACGATTCAGATCTATTTCGACTTCGCCGGCTACTCCAACATGGCGATCGGGCTGGGCTTGGTGCTCGGCTTCGCCTTTCCACGCAATTTTCGGCTTCCTTACACTGCCCGATCGCTCGCCGATTTCTGGCGCCGCTGGCATATCAGCCTGTCGCAATGGCTGCGTGACTACCTCTACATCCCGTTGGGCGGCAGCCGCGGCACGGCGCCCGAGACCTATCGCAATCTGGCGCTGGTTTTCCTGCTGTGCGGTCTATGGCACGGCGCGAATTGGACCTTCGTGATCTGGGGCGTGCATCACGGCTGCTTTCTGATGATCGAGCGGGGCGGGTTCGGCCGCGTTCTCGACCGCGCCCCGGTCGTTGTCGCGAGAGGCTATGCGCTGTTGGCCATCATGACCGGCTGGGTCTGGTTTCGCGCGCGCGATCTCGACCACGCGCTGACCTTCTTCGGCAGCTTGGCGGGATTCAACGGCTGGGGCGATCTGAGCACCTCCACCCGCATCGTTCTGCACCCGGTGACGTTGGCCACGCTGGCCATTGGTGTGGTTCTTGCCACCGTGCCGCTCGACCTGTGGCGAGCGCTCAGACGTTTAAACCACCGCTTCGCGCACCCGGTCTATGCGGCGGCGGATTCGGCGGCAATCGCGGCGTTTCTCGGCCTCTCGCTGCTGAGCGTGGCTGCCGGCTCCTACAGCCCGTTCCTCTATTTCAGGTTCTAGCGATGAGCCTGCTAGCCCGATACCGCCGATTATGGGTCTTGATCGTCATCGGCATGTTGGCGCTGCCGATGATCGTGCAGGTCATCAAGGCGCACGACGCGGTCTCGGAAGGCGAAGCGAGACCACTCAGTCCGCTGCCAGCGGTGCCCCGCAGCTGGCAGGAATGGCGCACGCTGCCGCGCGCCCTCGACCGTTTTTTGGCCGACCATTTCGGCTTGCGTACGGAACTGGTGCGCGCCCACGGCATGTTGCGTTACGCGGTGCTGCTGCCGACCGACCTGCGGGTGATCTACGGCCGCGACAAGTGGCTGTTCCTCAACGACGACGGCACCATCGATCAGGCGACCGGGCGCCTGCTGCGGACGGCGGCGATTGCCGATTTTGCCGACCGCGCGGCGCAGCTTCAGCAGCGGCTGAGCGAACGGAACATCCAATTGCTTGTGGCCATTCCGCCGAACAGCCCCACCATCATGCGCGCGCGCTTGCCGGCCTGGGCGGCAGAAAGGCCGGCGGTGACGGAATACGATCTGACGATGGCGGCGCTCCTCGCGCGCGGCGTACCGGCGGTCGATCTGCGGCAGCCGCTGGCGGCAGCCAATTCGCTCCATCCGGTGTATCGGCGCACCGACACCCACTGGAACCGGCTCGGCGCGCTGACCGCTTACAACGCCGTGGTCGAGGCCCTGCGCCGACCAAGTTGGGTGATCGATCCAAGCCGGGTATTTCGCGGCTTCGAATCCGTGCCGGGCGGCGACTTGGCACGTTTGCTGGCCGTCTCCACTCACGTCACCGACGAGGAAGCCACGATCGACATCTCGTCCTATTCGCCGCCCGCGGCGCCGACGACGTCCAGCATCGACACGCAATTTGAAAGCGGCGGAAAACTCTTCGAAACCGGCCGCGCCGGGCCGACCGTGCTGGTCCTGGGAGATTCATTCACGCAGGATTTCTGGCAGGACTATTTCAGCCTGCACGTCAGCCGCTATGTCTGGATGCATCATGAACATTGCCGGTTCGCGCTGCGGGTGGTCGAGGCGCAGGATCCGCAAATCGTCATCCTGGCGCCGACCGAGCGGCTGATGTTTTGCCACTGATCCTTTCCGCCCAGCCTCGACGCGCCCGCAAATCTCTTTACGTTATTGCAGGATAGTGGGGGCTTGCCGCCTTGCCACCACAAAGCCCGCACCTATAATCGCCGGCTTCCTTTTTACGGGCCGGGGGCCGATGCCAAGGAAGCTAGTCGCCAAGCCAGTCGCGATCATCATGGGCAGCCAGTCCGACTGGCAAACCATGAAACATGCCGCCGATATGCTGACCGAGCTCGGGATCGGCTTCGAATCGCTGATCGTATCCGCCCACCGCACGCCCGACCGGCTTTACAAGTTCGCCAAATCCGCGCGCAAGAACGGCTTCAAGGTGGTGATCGCGGGCGCCGGCGGCGCCGCCCATCTGCCCGGCATGGCCGCCTCGCTGACCACCCTGCCGGTGCTCGGCGTGCCGATGAACACCACTGCGCTGGAAGGCAAGGACAGCCTGCTCTCGATCATGCAGATGCCGGCCGGCATCCCGGTCGGCACGCTGGCGATCGGCAAGCCGGGTGCGATCAATGCGGCGCTGCTCGCCGCCAGCGTACTCGCTCTGTCCGATGCCAAGCTCGCGAAAAAGCTCGAGGCCTGGCGCAAGCGCCAGACCGGCGCGGTCGCCAAGCGTCCCGCCCAGGACGGCGCGTGAGCGCTCCCGCGATTTCCAAGCTGGAGGCCGGCGCCACCATCGGCATTCTCGGCGGCGGACAGCTCGGGCGCATGCTGGCGCTGGCCGCCGCCCGGCTCGGCTTCAAATGCCATGTGCTCGACCCGGTGCCGGACTCGCCCGCTTTCGACGTGGTGCATCGGGTGACCTGCGCCGATTTTGCAGACACCGGCGCGCTCGACCGCTTCGCCGCGGATGTCGATGTCGTCACCTATGAATTCGAAAACGTTCCGGCGGAAACCGCGACCTTTCTGTCCGCGCGCAAGGCCGTGCTGCCCGACCCGCGCGTGCTGGCCACCACCCAGGACCGGCTCACGGAAAAGACCTTCGTCGCCGGCCTCGGCATCGCCACCGCCGGCTACGCCCGAGTGGACTCTCCGGCGGAGCTGGCATCCGCGCTCGACGCGGTGGGACGGCCGGCGATCCTGAAGACGCGCCGTTTCGGCTATGACGGCAAAGGCCAGGTCGCGATCCGCAACGGCGCCGATCCGCAGGCGGCGTGGCGGGAGATCGGCGCCCAGCCGGCGATCCTGGAAGCCTTCGTTGCATTCGAGCGCGAGATTTCGGTGGTGGCGGCGCGGGCGCGCGACGGCACCGTGCAGTGCTTCGACGTCACCGAGAACGAGCACCGCGACCATATTCTCAAAGTCTCGCGCGTGCCGGCGCGCGTCAGCGAGGCGGTCGCCGCCGAGGCGCGCCGGATCGCCGAGAGCGTCGCCGGCGCCTTCAACTATGTCGGCGTGCTGGCGGTCGAAATGTTCGTGGTGCCGGACGGGCGCGGCCATGCCGTGCTGGTCAACGAGATCGCTCCGCGCGTGCACAATTCCGGCCACTGGACCATCGACGGCGCCACCGTCTCGCAGTTTGAACAGCACATTCGCGCCGTCGCCGGCTGGCCGCTGGCGCGCCCGATCCGCCATGGCGCGATCGAAATGATCAATCTGATCGGGGCCGAAGTTCACGATGCCGCGAGGTGGCTGACGGTGCCGGGCGCTGCGGTGCATCTCTATGGCAAGACGACGGTGCGCGATGGCCGCAAGATGGGACACGTGACGCGCAT